>JAUMCA010000113.1:0-4097 GCA_032119475.1 Thermoleophilia bacterium
CCGCAGCGTCGGGACCTTCTTCACGTCGCGGCCGACGACGTCCTCGAAGCCGGCGGCGGTCTCCAGGATCCGCTCGATGTCGCTCCGCACGAGGTCGTCGACCCCGAGCAGGTGCCTGCGGTTGTCGCTCATGCGCCTGCCTCCACCAGCACGACCTCGTCGATGCCGTCCGTCTCCTGCATCCGCACCCGCACCCGCTCCGCCGCTTGCGTCGGCAGGTTCTTGCCGACGAAGTCCGCGCGGATCGGCAGCTCGCGATGGCCGCGGTCGGCCAGCACGGCCAGCTGCACGCAAGCCGGGCGCCCGTAGTCGAAGACCGCGTCGATCGCGGCCCGCACCGTGCGCCCCGTGTAGAGCACGTCGTCGACGAGGACGATCACCGCCCCCTCCACCGGCCCGTCCAGCACCGTCTCGCCGACGACCGGATGGTCGCCGATGCGGTCCTCGCCGCGGCCGAGGCCGACGTCGTCGCGGTAGAACGCGATGTCGACCGCGCCGACGGGCACCTCGACGCCCGCGGTATCGCGGATGCGGTCGCGGATGCGCTCGGCGATCGGCACGCCACGCGAGCGGATGCCCACCAAGTGGACGTGCGCGAGATCGGGATGGCGCTCGACGATCTCCGAGCCGATCCGCGCGAGCGTCCGCGCGATCTGGTCGGCATCGAGGAGAACGCGCGTCTTCGGCGTGCTCACCGGCGACCGCGCCGGCGGCGGAATGGGACGGGCTGCTTCACGTGGGCTCCTTCCCGGCCTCACGGGACCGGGTTAAAGGGGCGGACTCGAACTGGTCCCACGCTAGTCGACCTGTCGGACGAACGGCGAGATGATGCGTGAATGAAAGGGGTCTGGCCCCTTTCATTCACTGCTCGATATGGATCGGTGAATGAAAGGGGCCAGACCCCTTTCATTCACGCGGCGACGAGGGCCGGCCGGCCGAACAGGTAGCCCTGGCCGTAGACGGCGCCGGTGGCGCAGGCGAGGTCGTACTGGTCCTCGCTCTCGATGCCCTCCACGACCGCCTCCGCGCCGATCGCGGCGACCATGTCGATCGCGGCGGTCAGGACGCCCAGGCGCGCCGGAGTCATGTCGCCGCGGACGAGGCCGGCGTCGAGCTTGACGAAGTCGACCTGCAGGCGGTCGAGGTGGCGGATCGCGGAGTACCCCGCGCCGAAGTCGTCGATCGCGAAGCGGACGCCGAGGTTGCGCAGCGCGCGGATGTTGTCGCGGATGCGCCGGGACTCCTCGAGGGCCGCGGACTCCGTCACCTCGAGCACGAGCCGCGACGGCGACGAGCCGCTCCGCGCCAGCACGCTCGCGACCTGGTCGATGAACTGCGACTCCATCAGCTGCACGACGGAGACGTTCACCGACAGCGACACGTCGCGGTCGTGCTTCTTCACCGCGCACTCCAGGAGATGGCGGCCGAGGTGGACGATCGCGCCGGACGACTCCGCCAGCGGGATGAAGGCGGGCGGCATCAGCTCGCCCAGCGACGGGTGGGTCCAGCGCGCGAGCGCCTCGTACGCCTCGACGACCCGGTCGCCGAGCCGGCAGATCGGCTGGAAGAGGACCGTGAACTCCTGCTCGGCGATGCCGCGGTAGATCTCCTCGGCCATGATCTCGACGGTCAGGAGCTCGCGGCGGATGCCGTCGTAGAAGAGCTCGACGTGCCCGCCGCCGTGTGCCACGGCGAAGCGCAGCGCGGTGTCGCAGTCGCGCATGAGCCGCTCGACGGCGAGGCCCGGCTCGATCTCGCGTACGCCGGTGCTCGCCCGCAGCGTGACGCCGGGCACGCCCGGGTCGATCAGCCGCAAGAGGCCCTGCAGGCGCCGCTGGAACGCCTCGGGATCGAACACGCCGTCGCGCACGCCGACGACGAGGCTGAACTCGTCCGAGCCCGTTCGCCCGACGAGCGAGATCGACGGGTCGATCCCCGGCAGGCCCTGGGCGAGGCGCAGGAGCACCATGTCGGAGCGCAGCTCGCCGACGAGGTCGTTGAAGAGACCGAAGCTGTCCAGGTCGATCGTGACGAGGAACCAGGTGCGGTCGGCGTCGAGGGTCGGGATGCGGTCGCGCAGCGTCAGGCGGAAGTCATCGCGCGCCGGCAGGCCCGTCAGGGCGTCGCGTCGCTCGGCCAACGGGATCGTGCGCGACCGCGGTGCGGCGACGGCGTCGCCGACGAGCCGGTGCCACGTGATCGCCACCCGATCCACGCCGAATGGCACCACCCGGCACTCGAGGGTGCCGCGCGTCGCGACGGACTCCCTGATCGTCACCACGAACTCGCGCAGGCGGCCGGCCGCGGCCGCCTCCTCGAACATCCGCAGGAAGCGCTCGGCCGCCTCGGCGTCCAGCATCTCGCGCAGCGTCGCGCCGACGACGTCCTCCGCGCGCAGCTCGCCGCCGGCGGGGTCGTTGAGGTAGAGCAGCCGCGCGTCGACCACGCCGCCGGCGTCGTCGCGCTCGAGCTGGTACGTGGCGATCGGGTCCTCCGTGAGGCCGACCGCGGCCTCCAGCATCGCCCTCGCGTCCTCGGCGACCAGCCGCGCGTGCTCGACCTCGCGCAGCGTGCGAGCCTGCTCGCCGACGTCCCAGACCGCCGCGAACAGCTCGTCCTGGCCGCACGGTGTGATGCGCGCATCGAAGGTGCTCATGTGCCCGGAGCCCGTCGTGTGGTCGAGGGTGAAGTTGATCGCCTCGTCGCGCTCGATCGCGTCGGCCATCAGCCCGAGCCGGATGACCATGCCCTCCGGGACCAGCTCGGAGTAGCGGCGTCCGCGCAGGTCCTCGTGCGGGAGCCCGAAGTACTCGCCCGTCGCCTCGCTCGCCTCGATGATCTCGAGGTCGCTGATGCGCCCGGTCTCGGTGTCGCGTATGGCGCGCCAGAAGATCGCCGCGCGGGCGCCGTTCTCGATGGCGGCGCGCAGTCGGCGGATCTCCTGCTCCTCCATCGTCATCGCGCCACCGCCTCGCGATCGGCGTGGGCGCGGATGCACGGGAGCTCGACGACGAAGCGGGCCCCGCCGAGCGGCGAATCGCCGACGACGACGCTGCCGCCCATCGCCATCGCCAGCTCGCGGGCGATCGCCAGCCCGAGGCCGGTGCCCGTGCCGTCCTCCGTGTAGAAGGCCTGGAAGATCGTCACGCGCTTCTCCTTCGGGATGCCCGGGCCGGAGTCGTCGACGGTGATCCACACGCGGCCGGCCTCGGCCAGCGCGCTGACGGCGATCTGGCCGCCGTCCGGCGTCCAGCGGACGGCGTTGCGGACGAGGTTCGAGACGATCTGGAGGATGCGGTCGCCGTCGCCGATCACCACCGGCAGGTCGCCGGTCTGCAGGCCGATGTCGACGCCGCGCTCGCGCACCGTCGTGCCCTGCCCCGTCACGACCTGGTCGAGCAGGACGTTGAGGTCGACCTCGTCGGCCTCCAGGCCGAAGCGCTTGGCCTGCAGGCGCGCGAGATCGAGGAGGTCGCCGACGAGGCGCGAGAGCCGCGCGGACTCCGCGGTGATCGCGGTGTAGGCGGCCTGCCGGGACTCGTCGTCGTCGAAGACGCCGTCGGCGAGCGCGTCGACCTGGCCCTGGATCGCGGTCAGCGGGGTGCGGAGCTCGTGCGAGACGCGCATCAGAAACAGGCGCTCCGTGTCGCGCGCGTCGGCGAGCCGGTGCGTCATGTCCTCGAAGGCGCGGTTGACCATGCCGATCTCGTCGCGACGCGAGGTGTCGAGCGGGACGTCCTCGTCGCCGCGGGCGACGGCGCGGGCCGCGGCTGCGAGCCGGCGCAGCGGCCGCACGAGCCGCAGGCCGAGGAGCAGTGCGAGGACGATCGCGACGGCGGTGCCGATCGCGAAGGCGGGCACGAGCGCGCGGCGCAGGGCACCGGCGGGTGAGGCCACCTCAGCCGGGGGTGCCGCGATCGCAAGGAGCGCGAGGGCGGCGCCGTCGACCGGGTCGCCGGACTGCGTCGAGAAGACGCCGCGGCCGACGACGACGTCGTCGCGGAGGTCCGGCGGCAGGTAGCGGTCGGGGACCTCGAACGCCTCACCGGTGTCGACGCGCTGTCGCAGGCCCCGCAGCTCCTCGTCGCTCATCTTCG
>JAUMCA010000114.1:0-2163 GCA_032119475.1 Thermoleophilia bacterium
GAGGTCATGCACGACCTGCGCTCCGACGTCTACGAGCACCTCCAGCGCCAGTCGCTCGCCTTCTTCACCCGCACCCGCACGGGCGAGGTGCAGTCGCGCATCTCGAACGACATCGGCGGCGTGGACGACGTCGTCACCTCGACGGCGACGTCGGTGGTGTCGAACGTCACCACCGTGCTCGCCGCGGTCGTCGCGATGTTCCTGTTGGACTGGCGCCTCGCGATCTTCTCGCTGATCCTCGTGCCGTTCTTCGTCCTGCTGACGCGCCGCGTCGGCCACGAGCGTCGTCGCCTGGCCACCGAGCGCCAGAAGACGCTCGCCGACATCTCGTCCCTGGTGCAGGAGTCCCTGTCCGTCTCCGGCGTCCTGCTCGGCAAGACGATGGGCCGCGGGCCGGAGCTGGCGGAGCGCTTCCGCACCGAGTCGCGCGAGCTCGCCGAGCTCGAGGTGCGCCAGCGGATGGCCGGCCGCTGGGTGATGGCCTCGATCAGCGCCTCGTTCGCGATCCTGCCGGCGCTGGTCTACTGGGCGGGCGGCTGGTCGATCGCCACCGGATGGGGCGAGGTGTCCATCGGCACCCTGGTCGCCTTCGCGACCATCCAGACGCGGATCTTCTTCCCGGTCGGCGCGCTGCTGTCCGTCGGCATCGACGTGCAGGCGTCGCTCGCGCTGTTCGACCGCATCTTCGAGTACCTCGACCTGAAGGTCGACATCGACGAGGTCGAGGGGGCGCAGACGCTGAGCCGGGAGGACGTGCGCGGCGAGGTCTCCTTCGACGACGTCTGGTTCCGCTACGAGCGGGATGGCGCCTGGACGATCGCCGGTGCGACGTTCCTCGCCGCCCCGGGCTCGAGCACGGCGCTGGTCGGCGAGACCGGATCGGGCAAGACGACGCTCGGCTACCTGGTCGCCCGCCTCTACGACGCCGAGCGCGGCGCCGTGCGCGTCGACGGGGTCGACGTGAAGGACCTCACCTTCGCGACCCTCGCCGACCTCGTCGGCGTGGTCAGCCAGGAGACGTACCTGTTCCACGCCACCGTGCGCGAGAACCTCCGCTTCGCCTCACCGGACGCGACCGACGCCGAGGTCGAGGACGCCTGCCGCGCCGCGCGGATCCACGATCACATCGCCGGCCTCCCGGACGGGTACGACACCGTCGTGGGCGAGCGCGGGTACCGCTTCTCCGGCGGCGAGAAGCAGCGCATCGCGATCGCGCGCACGATCCTCCGCAACCCGCCGATCCTCGTCCTCGACGAGGCCACGAGCGCCCTCGACGTCGACACCGAGCGGCAGGTGCAGGAGGCGCTCGACGCGCTCGCCCAGGGGCGCACCACGATCACCATCGCCCATCGCCTGTCGACCGTGCGCGAGGCGGACCAGATCCTCGTGCTCGACCACGGCGCCATCGTCGAGCGCGGCACGCACGCGGACCTCGTCCAGCAGGGCGGCCGCTACGCGGAGCTCGTCGCGCGCGATTCGCTCAGCCTCGAGATGACCTAGCCGGTCATAACGCGCGCGGGCGCGGCGCCGAGCTGCGCGATCAGCGTGCGCCAGTCGGGATCCTCGATCAGCAGGATGTCGGCGCGGTAGCCGACGGCGATGCGGCCGACGAGGTGGTCCAGGCCGAGCACGGTCGCACCGCCGACCGTCGCCGCCTCCAGCGCCTCGGCGCACGACAGCCCCATCTGCGTGCACGCCAGGTGCATCGTGGTGGGGAGGGAGAGGCACGGTGCGGAGCCGGGGTTCGCGTCGGTGGCGAGGGCGATGCGGCCGCCCGCGTCGATGAGCGCGCGCAGGGGCGGCATCGGCCGGCGCAGCGTGAGCGCGGCGACGGGGAGCCCGACGCCGATCACGTTCGAGGCGGCGAGGGCGGCGACGCCGTCGGCGTCCGTCGCCTCCAGGTGGTCGACGCTCGCCGCGTCGAGCTCCACCGCCAGCGGGATGGCGCCCATCGCGGAGAACTGGTCGCCGTGGAGCCGGAGCCGCAGGCCGTGCTCGCGTGCCGCGAGGAGGTAGCGCCGGGACTGCTCGACGTCGAACACCCCGCGCTCGAGGAAGACGTCCGCCGCGTCGGCGAGCGGCGCGCACGCCGGCAGGATCTCCTCGATCGCCGTCTCGACGTAGGCATCCGGCGAGGCGGCCTCGGGCGGCGTGGAATGGAGG
>JAUMCA010000115.1:0-11751 GCA_032119475.1 Thermoleophilia bacterium
GGCGATCAGCGCGGCCGTCGACGCGCACGATCCCGGTGCGACCCTGGTGCCGCAGCTGTCGACCGGCTTCACCGACGCCGCCTTCATCCGGCAGGCCTTCGGCACCGTCGCCTACGGGTTCTGGCCCGTCACCCACACGCCGCTCGACGTCTACGAGGCCGGCATCCACAACCGCGACGAGCGGATCCACCGGGACGATCTCGGCCTCGCCGTGCAGATGCAGATCGACGTCTGCACCCGCCTGCTCGGCTAGCGCGTCTCGGCGGCGCGCAGCCCGAGCAGCGTCCAGGCGCCCATCACGATGCCGCCGACGATCACCACCAGCCACGCGGCGGCGAGCGGCCCGGGCTCGCCGGCGAGCAGGGCGCGACCCGCCTCGAACAGGAACGTGACGGGGTTCACCGCCGCGATGTCCGCGATCCAGCCGGTCAGCAGGTCGAGCGGCACGTAGACGGGCGCGAGGAAGAGCAGGACGAAGAACGGCACCTGCATCAGCGGCGTGGCGCTGAGGGACTGGAAGCGCAGCGCGATGCCGAGGGCCCACAGCGAGCCCAGGAGGTTCGACAGCAGGGCGAGCACGAACAGGAGCACGATGTCCACGGCCGAGCCGACGAGCTGCACCCCCGCGACCAGCCCGACGACGGTGACGAAGGCGATGGTGATCGCGGCGCGGATCATCGCCGCGAACGCGTACCCGGCCGGGATCGCGCTGCGGTGGGGGACCGCGAGCATCAGCCGCCGCGCGAACCCGTTCTCGAAGTCCCGCGCGACGGCGAAGCCCACGAAGATGCCGCCGAACATCGAGGACTGGAACAGCACGAAGACGTACTGGAACGACGTGTAGCCGGGGGCGTAGTCGAACCCCGGGATGCGCACGAGCTCGGACAGCCCGCCGGCGAAGGCCGCGAAGAACAGGAGCGGGAACAGCAGACTCGGGAAGAGGAGCGCCGGGTTCTTCAGCAGCGCGTTCGTCTGCCGGACGCCGATGCCGACGACCGCGGTGAGCCAGATGCGCGTCATGTCCGCTGCAGCCTTCCGCGCAGGGCAGCCGCGGAGGCGGCGATGCCGAGGACTGCGATGGCGCCGGCGATCGCGAAGCCGACGAGCAGCGTCTGCGCGTCCCAGCCGGTGATGATCAGGCTGCGGACGGCGTCGACGAGGTACGTGATCGGATTCACGGTCGCCGCCCAGCGGAACCAGTCGACGGGGATCAGCTCCAGGGGCAGGTTGATCGTGCTCAGGAACAGCAGCACGAACAGGATCGGGAACAGGCCCTGCACGACCTCGCCGTTGCCGCTGCGCAGCGCCGCCGCCACGCCGATGGCGCCGAAGCCGATCGCCATCAGGACGACGAGGGCGTAGATCGCGAGCACTCCGCCCACCCCGGTGGCGATCGTCGCGCCGCCGATGAAGCCGGCGGCCAGGTAGCACGTGGCCTGGAATACGCCGAGCACGATCGCGCCGCCGAGCTGGCCGAGGATGACGGCGCTGCCACGCATCGGCGTCAGGGAGAGCCGATTGAGGAAGCCGCTCTCGATGTCCGTCGCGAGGTCGGTGCCCGCGCCGCCGGTCGCGAAGATCGCGCCCTGCATGAACGTCACCGCCAGGGCGAAGTCGAAGTACGACACGTCCGGGAAGCCGGGTAGGGATTCGGCGGCGCGCAGGCCCCCGGCCGTCACGAACAGCAGCATGATCGGGAAGACGATCGCCGGCACGATCGCGGCCGGCTGCCGGAACGTCCGACGCACGGACCGCTCGGCGATGACGGCGACCTGTCGCGTCAGGACCGCGCCGTCGCTCATGCCTCCGCGTCCGCCTCGTCGTCGCCGGAGCCCTCGAGCGAGCGGCCGGTCTTGTCGAGGAACACGTCGTCGAGCGACGGCTCGCGGAGCCGGAGCTGGTGGACCTGAATGCCCGCCTGGTCGAGAGCGCGCACGACGCCGGCGACATCGCCAGCCCCCTCGTGGAGGCGAATCGCCGCGCTCGTGCCGCGCGTGGCGACGGGCTCGCCGAACGGCCGCATCGCGGACTCGAGCGCCGCGAGCTGCGTCTGGTCGTGGGGCTCGATCTCGAGGCTCGACCGGCCGACCTCGGCCTTCAGCGCGTCGGGCGTTCCCTCGGCGACGATGTGCCCGTGGTCGATGATGCCGACCCGGTTCGCGAGGGCGTCCGCCTCCTCGAGGTACTGGGTCGTCAGGAAGACGGTCACGCCGTCCTCGCGGCTCAGGCGCGCGACCTCGTCCCAGAGCGCGGATCGGCTCTGCGGGTCAAGGCCCGTCGTCGGCTCATCGAGGAATAGCACGCGGGGACGGTGCAGCAGCGCGAGCGCGAGGTCGAGGCGCCGCTTCATGCCGCCCGAGTACCCGCCGACCTTGCGATCGGCTGCCTCCGTCAGGCCGACGCGCTCGAGCAGGTCGTCGCTGCGCTGCCGGAGGTCAGCGCCCGACATCCCGTGCAGCGACCCCTGCAGCCGCATGTGCTCGCGCCCGGTGAGGAAGCGGTCGAGCGCCGCCTCCTGCAGTGCGGCGCCGATCACGGAGCGGACCTGTGCGCCTTGCGTGGCGACGTCGAACCCGGCCACCGTCGCGCTCCCAGCGGTCGGCGGCAGCAGCGTCGTCAGCATGAGCACCGTCGTCGACTTGCCGGCGCCGTTCGGGCCGAGGAAGCCGTAGATCTCGCCTTCGGCGACGTCGAGGTCGATGCCGTCGACCGCCCGCGGGCCCTTCTTGAACTCGCGGACGAGCCCGCGCACCTCGATTGCCGCCATGGGTGCAGTCTAGGTTGACCACGCGGTCGCAACGCCGGATCGTTCCACGCGACGAGCGGACATTTCGGGTGACCACGCAGCAGCAACCGCCTGATCGCTCCGCTCTCAGGCTGCTGCGTGGTCGGCGCGGAAGCGCGCTGACGCCTGCGGCGTGCAGCTCGCACGCTTTCCGGGCCGAGAATGTCCGCCTGCGGATCGAGCCGACTCCGATAGGGTGCCGGTTATGACGCTCGCGTACCTCGCTGTGCTGCAGGCCGCCACCGGGGCCGCGTGGGCGGCGATCGGGCTGCTCAACGTCATCGTCCTGCTGATCGTCGGCGGCGCGCCGGTGTTCGGGTGGTGGCTCGCGATCGCGGTCGGCGTGGCGATGACGGCCGTCGTGTGCGGACTCAACGTGCTCGCGGTGCGTCGCGCGCTGGGGGAGGCGCTGCCGGCGGCCGGCGTGCCGATCGCGCCGCCCGGCGTGGCGGTCGGCCGCTGCATCGGCCCCGTCGCCCTGGCGGTCGTCGTGCTCGCCGTGCTCGCGCTCGTGCCCGACGCCGTTGGCTACCGCGGACTCGCCGCGGTCCTGTTCCTGTGCGTCGGCGTGGGGTACGTCGTGCTGCCCGGATGGGTGCGCCGCTTCGAGGAGCAGCAGGGCGTCATCGTCGCCCAGCTCGTCAACCGCTGGGGTCTGCGCGGCGAGCTGCGCGTCCTGCGCCTGCCGCGCTAGCCCAGCGCGAGGACGAGCATCCAGAGGACGAGCACGCCGCGTGCCGTCCAGGCGATCGTGCGGATCCAGTTCGTCCGCACGAGCTGCGTGAGGGCGTCCTCGTCGTAGGCCGCGGTCAGCCGCTCGTGGGCCGGCACCGAGCGCACGAGGGTGGTGATCCAGCAGACGGCGACGAGCGCGAACCCGAGCCAGGCGGCCCACATCGGCACGCCCGCCGGGAGCCAGATGAGGATGACGAGCGCCATGGCCGCCTCGACCAGCATCGGCGGGCCGACGACGAAGGTCGTCCGCACGCGGTTGCGCACCTGGTAGTTCGGCAGGCCCGAGCCGATGTCCTCGAAGAGCGGGTAGTGCGCGATCTGGCACATCCAGACGACGCCGACCATCATCAGCGTGGCGAACGCCTGGACCGTGAGGATCAGCGTCATCGGGGAGCGCCGGCGCTGGCGAGCAGGTCGCGCCGTCGCCGCAGCAGGCTGCCCGCGTCCTCGCCGCGCAGCGCCGCGTCGACGAGTTCGACGGGGTGGAAGGTCGGGATCGGATCGCCTTCGGCGCCGAGGTTCGCCGAGATCTGGATCAGACAGCCGGGGTTCGCGGCCGCCAGCGCATCCGGGGCGACGCTGCGCACGTGGTCGGCCTTCCGGCGGCCGAGCTCCGCGGCGGCCTCGGGCTGCACGAGGTTGTAGATGCCCGCCGATCCGCAGCAGATCGCGGCGTCGGGGATCTCGCGCACGGTCAATCCGGGGATGCGGCGCAGGACCGCACGCGGCTCGTCGCGCACGCCCTGCGCGTGCGCGAGGTGGCAGGCGTCGTGGTACGCGACGTCCATCTCGAGCGGCTGCAGGAGCGCCACCGGTGGCTCGAGCTCGGCCAGCACCTCGTGGACGTCGCGGACCTTGGCCGCGAACGCCTCCGCGCGGTCGTGCCAGTCCGGATCGTCGCGCAGGACGTCGCCGTACTCCTTCAGCGTCGAGCCGCAGCCCGCCGAGTTGACGACGACGACGTCGATGCTCGGATCGTCGAGGGCCGCGATCAGCGCGCGCGCCCGCCCGGCGGCGGACGCGGCACGCCCGGCGTGGAGCTCGAGCGCGCCGCAGCACGCCTGGTCGCGTGGTGCCACGACCTCGCAGCCGAACGCCGTGAGCACGCGCACCGTCGCCGCGTTGACGTCGCCGAACACCGCGCGCTGCACGCAGCCGGTCAGCATGGCGACCTTCAGTCGCGGCGGACCGGCGGGCAGTGCGTGCGCGGGTGCCTCCTCGGTCAGGCTCGCCCATGTGACGACCGGCGCCAGCGCCTCGATCCGGCGCACGCGGTCCGGCAGGCGGCCGTAGAGGCGCGACCCGCGCAGCGCGCGCTGCAGCCCCGACGCGCGGTAGGCGACGAGCGGCGCGGAGACCGCGCGCATCCGGCGGTGGTAGGGGAGCACCCGGAAGATCGCGTTGCGCGTGCGACGGTCGGCCGGTGCGCGCTCGAACCGCTCCTCGACCTGCGCGCGGGTGTGCTCGATCAGGCGGTCGTACTGGACCGCCGACGGGCAGGACGTCACGCACGCCATGCAGCCGAGGCACGAGTCCCAGTGGCGCACCGTCGTGGCGTCGAGGCCGATCTCGCCGCGCTCGGCGAGGTCCATCAGGAGGATACGGCCGCGGGGCGAGTCCATCTCCTCGCCCCACAGCTGGTAGGTCGGGCAGGTCGGCAGGCAGAAGCCGCAGTGGACGCAGTCGTCCAGCAGCGCGCGCTCGGGCCCCTCGCCGACGGCGAAGGCGGTCGTGGCCGCGTCGCCGAGCGGCTTGCCGGTCGGCCGCGGCGGCACGTGCGTGACCGGCAGGCTCATGCGAGCGCCCCCGCCGGATCGAGCCGCGTGCGCAGGGCCCCCTCCAGCATCGCGACACCGGGCGCCGGCGCGTGCGCGGCGATCCGGTGGGCGGCGTCGCCCCGGCGGGGTGCCACGGTGCCGCCGAGCGCCCGCACGGCATCGACGAGGTGCTGCACGCGGTCGGGCTCATCGTCGAGGGCGACCTCACCGGCCACGAGCGCGGCCCGCGCGGTCAGGGTCGCACCGCTCGCGGCGACGGCGTCGAGCAGCGCGGGGAGGTCGGACGGCCGCACGCCGACGCCGAGCACCGCCGTGCCGTCGGGGGACGCCAGCTGCGCGCCGAGGAACGCATCGCCGTCGGCCTCGTCGAGGACGTCGATGGCGGCCAGGCCGCGCAGCACGTCGACCTGCGCGTCCGCGCCCGCCGCGGTGCTCTCGATCCGCACGGCGACGATCCCCTCCGGCCAGCGGACCTCGACGGCCGTCGGCGTCACGGGCGCGCGGGCCAGGTCGGCGACGAAGCGCGCAGCGACTGCTCCGTCGGTCGTCCGGAGCACGGCGGTGCGCGTCGCCGAGGGGACCGGATGGAGCTTCACCGACAGCTCGGTGATGACGGCGAGCGTGCCGGCGGCTCCGATCAGCAGCTTCGCCACGTCGTAGCCGGCGACGTTCTTGACGACGGTGCCGCCGGTGCGCGCGCGGACGCCGTCCCCGGTCACGTAGCGCGCGCCGATCACGATGTCGCGCGGCGTCCCGTAGCGGTGGCGGCGTGGACCGGCGGCGCGCGTGGCGGCGATGCCGCCGAGCGTCGCGTCGGGGCCGCCAACCGGATCGAGCATCAATCGCTGGGTATGTCCGGCCACCCCGGTGACCGCCGCCTGCACGTCGAGGAGGCGGCTGCCCGCTCGCGCCACCAGGGTCATGTCGCCCGGCTGGTGGTCGACGACGCCGGTCAGCGCGCGCGTCGAGAGGATCGCGTCGCAGCGCCGGTCGGGGCCGCGCCACGCGGTCTTCGTACCGCCGCCGCGGACGGCGAGCGAGAGGCCGTCGGCGGTCGCGGCGGCGAGCAGGGTCGCCAGCTCGGCGTCGTCGTGAGGCGCGATCACCGGCACGCCGTCCTCGTCGGTCAACCGATCGGCGCCGAGCAGACCGGCGAGGTCCGCCATCAGAGCCGCTCCCCGAGCCCGGCCGCCTCCACGCGATGGGTCTGGTGGAAGCCCGGCACCTCCCCGCACAGGCGCGGCGTGGGGAGGAGCTTGCCGGGATTGCAGAGCCCCGCCGGGTCGAAGGCGTCGCGCACGCGGTCGAACACCGTGAGGTCGTCGCCGGTGAACATCTTCGACATCGAGCAGACCTTCTCGCGGCCGACGCCGTGCTCGCCGGTGATCGACCCGCCGAAGTCGACGCACAGCTCGACGATGCGGATCGCGACGTCCTCGGCGCGCTCCTGCTCGCCCTCCACCTTGTTGTCGTACAGCACGAGCGGGTGGAGGTTGCCGTCCCCCGCGTGGAAGACGTTGGCGACCCGTACGCCGGCCTCGTCGGCGAGCGCCTTGATGCCGTCGAGGACCTCCGGCAGGCGCGTGCGCGGGATGACGCCGTCCTGGACGAGGTACGCCGGCGCGAGCCGGCCGACGGCGGCGAACGCGCTCTTGCGCGCGCGCCAGATCGTCATGCGCTCGCCCGGGTCCGCGGCAACGCGGACCTCGTCGGCGCCGCAGCGTGCGCAGATCGCGGTGACCGCCTCGAACTGCGAGCGCACCTCGCTGACGGGACCGTCCAGCTCGACGATCAGCGCGGCCTCGGTGTCCCAGTCGATCGGCGTCTGCGTCTTGGCCGCGTCGATCGCGAGCCGGTCCATCATCTCGACCGCCGCCGGTACGACGCCCTCGGCGATGATCGACGAGACCGCGTCGCCGGCGCCGACCGTCGTCGGGAACATCGCGACGAGCGTCTCCACGTGCTCCGGCTTCGGCAGCAGGTTCAGCAGCGCCTCGGTGACGATCCCCACCGTGCCCTCGCTGCCGACCACCACGCCGAGCAGGTCGAGCCCCGGCGCGTCCGGCGCCTCGCCGCCCAGCTCGACGACCGTGCCGTCGGAGAGCACCACGGTGGCCGCGAGCACGTGGTTGACGGTGAAGCCGTACTTCAGGCAGTGGGCGCCGCCGGCGTTCTCGGCGACGTTCCCGCCGATGGTGCAGACCTGCTGGCTCGACGGATCGGGCGCGTAGTAGAGGCCGTGCGGAGCCACGAGCTCGCTGATCGCGAGGTTCGTGATGCCGGGCTGGACGCGGATGCGGCGGTTCGGCACGTCGACCTCGAGCACGCCGCGCAGGCGCGACAGCCCGATGACGATGCCATCGGCCGTCGGCAGGGCGCCGCCGGACAGCCCGGATCCGGCACCGCGCGCCACGAAGGGCACGTCCGCCTCATGGCAGGCGCGGACGACGGCGGCGACCTCATCGGTCGAGCCGGGCAGGATCACGGCGCCCGGCACCATCCGGTGGTTCGTCAGCCCGTCGCACTCGTAGACCCGCAGCTGCGCGGGGTCCGTGATCACCCAGTCGGGGCCGACGATGGCGCGCGCGCGATCGGCGACGCCGAGCGCTTCCCGTGGTGCCGTTGCCGCCATGCCCGGCAGGGTAGCGCCGTGCTCAGCGACCGGACAGGCCGAGTGCGTCGCGCACGAGGCGCTCCTGCTCGATCTTGTGATCCGGCGGGTAGCCCTCCGACGGGCTGGCGCGCCAGGGCCGGCCGGCGTAGCGGAGGCGGATCGACGGGGCGGCCATCTCGAGGCGGTGGCGGATCGAGCGCCAGGCGCCCATGTTCGCCGGCTCCTCCTGCACCCACACGAGCTCCTCGATGCTCGGGTAGCCGGCCAGGGTGCGCGCCAGCGTCTCCGTCGGGAACGGGTAGAGCTGCTCGAGGCGCACGACCGCGGTGCCGCTGTCCGGGGCGTAGTCGGGGTGGCGCTTGATGTCGTAGTAGACCTTGCCGGAGCAGAGGATCACGCGCGAGATGTCCTCGCGCCACTCGGTCACCGCTGCGTCGTCGATGATCTTGTCGAAGGATCCGTGCGTCAGGTCCTCGATGTTCGACGCCGCGTCCTTCAGGCGCAGCAGCGACTTGGGCGTCATCACGATCAGCGGGCGTCGCTCCGGTGCGAGCGCCTGGCGGCGCAGCATGTGGAAGCACTGCGCGGCGGTCGTCGGGTAGACGATCGTGCAGTTGTCCTCCGCGGCGAGCTTGAGGAAGCGCTCGAGCCGGGCGGAGGAGTGCTCCGGGCCGCTGCCCTCGTACGCGTGGGGGAGGAGGAGCGTCAGGCGGCACTCGTCGCCCCACTTGGTGCGGCCCGACATGACGAACTGGTCGACGATCACCTGGGCGACGTTGACGAAGTCGCCGAACTGGGCCTCCCACAGCACGAGCGCGTCGGGGCGCGTGGTCGCGTAGCCGTACTCGAAGCCGAGGCAGCCGGTCTCCGTCAGCGGCGCGTTGCGGATCTCGAAGCCGGCGCGCGCGCCGCGGACGTGCTGGAGCGGCGCGTACTCCTCGCCGGTGACCGCGTCGTGCAGCACGGCGTGGCGATGCGCGAACGTCCCGCGCTCGGAATCCTGGCCGGTCAGGCGGATCGGCACGCCCTCCTCGAGCAGCGTGGCGTAGGCCAGTGCCTCCGCGTGGCCCCACTCGATCCCGCCGTCGGCCCCGAGCGCCTCGCGGCGGCGCTCGAGCACGGCCCGCAGCTTCTCGTTGACGGTGAAGCCCTCCGGCACCTCGAGCAGCGCCTCGGTCAGTCGCGCCAACTGCGCGGCCGGGACGCCGGTCTCGACGTTCGTGCGCGACGGCGACGTGAAGGACGGCATCGGCTCGTCGACGGTGATGTGGCGGATCTCGTCGTGCGCCTGCTTGAGACGGCCGGCGACGCGATCGCGCATCTCGGCGACCTCGTCCTCGGTCATCACGCCGTCCCCGACGAGGCGCGTGGCGTAGACCTCGGCGACGCGCGGATGCTGGTTGATCCGCTCGTACATCATCGGCTGGGTGTAGGCCGGCTCGTCGCCCTCGTTGTGGCCCCAGCGGCGGTAGCCGATGAGGTCGATGACGATGTCCTTCTTGAAGCGCGCCCGGTAGGCCATCGCGAGGCGGATGGCGGCGCGGCAGGCGTCGACGTCGTCGGCGTTGACGTGGATGATCGGGATGTTGTAGCCCTTGGCGATGTCCGAGCAGTGGCGGGTGGAGCGACCGTCGCCCGGATCGGTCGTGAACCCGACCTGGTTGTCGGCGATCAGGTGCAGGCTGCCGCCGACGCGGTAGCCGGGCAGGAGCTGCAGGTTCAGGGTCTCGGCGACGACGCCCTGTCCCGGGAAGGCCGCGTCGCCGTGGATCTGGATGGCGAGCGCGCGCTCCATCTCGATGGCCGTGGTGCTCGGCTTGACCCAGTCGGTCTGCAGGGCGCGCGTGCGGCCGAGGACGACCGGGTTGATGAACTCGAGGTGCGAGGGGTTCGGCAGCAGCGCCAGCCGGATCTCCCGCGTGACGCCGGGCTCGACCTCGAGCTGGCGGACGCCGAGCGCGCCGTAGTGGTACTTGACGTCGCCGGTGCCGCCGGCGGGCATCAGCGTCTCGACGTGGGTGTCCGTCTCCCCCTCGAACTCGGCGAGGATCTGCGTGTACGGCAGGCGCAGGACGTGGGCCTGCACGTTGAGGCGGCCGCGGTGCGCCATGCCGATCGTCACGTCCTCGACGCCGTCGCGCGCCGCGAGCAGCACGGCCTCGTCGAGCATCAGGATCATCGTGTCGAGGCCCTCGATGGAGAACTGCTTGGCGCCGAGGAACGTGCGCTTGAGGAACGTCTCGAGCCCCTCCACGCGCAGCAGGCGGACCAGCTGGCGGCGCTTCTCGTCGGGGGTGCCGTCGATCCAGAAGGTGCGGGACTCGATCGCCTCGCGCAGCCAGGTGCGCTCGCGGTGCGAGGTGAGGTGCTCGATCTCGTAGGCGATCGGACCGCAGTAGATCTCGCGCAGACGCGGCAGCACCTCGGCCAGCGTGGCGCCCTCGACGTACACGCGCAGCGGGGTGGCGGGCACCGCCGCCAGCGCGCGCTCATCCAGCCCGAGGAACTCCGGCTCGAGGGCGGGATCGCCCGACGGCTTGGAGCCGAGCGGGTCGAGCTCGGCAGCCAGGTGCCCGTGCGTGCGGAACGACTTGACGAGCGACATCGCGGCGCTCATGTAGGTCAGGAGCTCGGCCGGCGTGACGTCCTCCGGCAGCGGGCCGATGGCGTCGGGCCCGTCGATGCGCGGACGCCACGTCCCGGTCACCTCGCTGGAGAGGGAATCTTCGGGCGTGGTCTTCTCGGGCGCTGCCGACATATCGCTTACGCCGCGTCAGAACAGGGATTTTACCTGCCGACCGGCGTGTCCCCAGAGTAGCGCGATGCCCCCCGACCCGCGCGCGGGAACCCTCGTGCGGTTCCGTCATCGTGCTACCGTCCGCGGCTCGAATGGCGAAGCGACTCATCATCACGGAGAAGGCGAGCGTCCAGCGCGACGTCGTCGGCGCTCTGCCGGGCACGTTCACGAAGGTCGGTGACCTGTTCGAGAGCGACGAGTTCGTCGTCGGCGCGGCGTCGGGCCACCTCGTCGAGCAGCTCGAGCCGGACGAGTACGACCCGAAGTACAAGCGCTGGAAGTTCGAGGACCTGCCGATCATCCCCGAGGTCACGCGCTACGAGGCGCGCGACGAGCGGGCCATCAAGCAGTTGGCCGTCCTCCACAAGGCGATGAAGCGCAAGGACGTCGACACGATCGTCAACGCCTGCGACGCCGGTCGCGAGGGCGAGCTCATCTTCAAGCTGATCTACCAGACGTCCGGCGTCGACAAGCCCGTCGAGCGCGCGTGGTTCTCGTCGATGACGAAGGGCGCGATCCGCGACGCCTTCGAGCACCTCCGCGACGATGCCCAGATGCAGCCGCTGGAGGCGGCGGCCCGGGCGCGCGAGACCGCCGACTGGCTGGTCGGGTACAACGCGACGCGGGCCGCGACCGTGAAGGTCGGCTCGCCGCGCAACCCGATCCCGCTCGGCCGGGTGAAGACGCCCACGCTGGCCCTGATCGCGCGTCGCGACGACGAGATCGCCGCGTTCGTGCCGGTGCCGTACTGGGAGGTCGTGGCGGACTTCACGAGCCAGGCCGGCGCCCCGTACGCGGGCAAGTGGCACCGGGGCACCGAGCGCAGCACGTCGACCGGCGAGGAGGCCGAGGCGATCGCCGCGGCCGTGCGCGCCGCGGCGGACGCGAAGGTCGTCCGCGTGGAGAAGAAGCCGCGCGTCGAGCAGCCGAAGCTCCTGTTCGACCTGACGCAGCTGCAGCGCGAGGCGAACTCCCAGTTCGGCTTCACGGCCAAGCGCACGCTCGCCGCGGCGCAGTCCCTCTACGACACGCACAAGCTGCT
>JAUMCA010000115.1:11761-13657 GCA_032119475.1 Thermoleophilia bacterium
TGACGTACCCCCGCACGAACTCGAAGTACCTGACCAGCGACATGATCCCGACGCTGCAGGGCATCGCCGAGCAGGTCGGCCATGCCGATCCGGCCTACGCGGCCGCCGGTCGGTACGTCGGGGGCCTGGCCGAGCTGCCGCTCGCCCGCGTCGTGGCCGACGACAAGGTCGGGGACCATCACGCGATCATCCCGACCGAGGGCACGCAGGACCTGTCCGCGCTCGGGTCCGATGAGCGCAAGGTCTACGACCTGGTCGCGCGGCGCTTCCTGGCCGCCTTCCACCCGCCGGCGCGCAAGGAGGTGACGAGCGTCGACACGGAGGCCGCCGGTCACCTCTTCCGCTCGTCCGGCACCGTCATCGTGGAGGCGGGCTTCCTCGCGGTCTACGCGACCCAGCCGCCGTCGGAGCAGAAGCCGGAGGAGGCCGAGCCGCAGGACGGCGAGGCATCCGAGGACGCCGAGGCCGAGAAGACGCTGCTGCCGCCGCTGGCGGAGGGCGAGACCAGCGCGATCGGCGACGTCGCGGTGCTGGCCAAGGAGACGTCGCCACCGCGGCACTTCACCGAGAACTCGCTGCTCCAGGCGATGGAGACGGCCGGCAAGCTCGTCGACGAGGAGGAGCTCGCGGAGGCGATGCGCGACTCCGGGCTCGGCACGCCGGCGACGCGCGCCCAGACGATCGAGGACCTCATCGCGAACCGCTACATCGAGCGCGAGGGGCGCCAGCTGCGCGCGACGCCGAAGGGCCTCGCCGTCATCCGGATGCTCGGCGACCACGAGCTCACGAGCCCGGCGCTCACCGGCGAGTGGGAGCACCGCCTCCAGCGCATCCAGGAGGGTGTCGAGTCGAGCGACGCGTTCATGCGCGACATCC
Organism: Thermoleophilia bacterium; assembly: GCA_032119475.1. Classification (GTDB taxonomy): domain Bacteria; phylum Actinomycetota; class Thermoleophilia; order Gaiellales; family F1-60-MAGs149; genus F1-60-MAGs149. Next base: position 12,638 of record JAUMCA010000115.1, read on the forward strand.
GCGACTACACGACGAAGGTGGTCGACTGGTTCGCGGACAAGGATCGCTCGGCGATGAAGATCGAGCGGCGCGCGATCGGCCCGTGCCCCTGGTGCGACGGCGAGATCGTGGAGATGCCCGTGTCGTACTCCTGCACCTCCTACAAGTCGAAGAAGGAGCCGGGCTGCGGGTACACGATCTGGCGCCAGCAGGGCACGAAGGAGATCACGCCGGAGGAGGCGATGGAGCTCGTCGCGCAGAAGATCGACCCGGCGACGCTCGCCGCCGCGGGCGTCCGCGAGCTCGGCCCGCACCCGGAGACCGGTCTCGCCGTGACGGCGCGCATCGGCCGCTACGGGCCCTACGTCACCGAGGCGCTACCCGAGGATGCCCCGGCGAAGGCGAAGGGCCGCACCGCGTCGCTGCTCAAGTCGATGCACTTCGAGACGGTGACCCTCGACGACGCCGTGCGTCTGCTGCAGCTGCCGCGGACGCTGACGGCCTCGGACGGCGAGGAGATCGTCGTCGCGAACGGCCGCTACGGCCCGTACCTGAAGAAGGGCACGGACACCCGCTCGCTCGGCTCCGAGGAGGAGCTCTTCACGCTCACCGTCGAGCAGGCCGAGGAGATCCTCGCCAAGCCGAAGGAGCGACGTGGCCGTGCCCAGGCCGAGAGCCTGAAGGAGCTCGGCCCCGACCCCGTGTCGGGCGGCACCATCACCCTGAAGGCGGGCCGCTACGGCCCCTACGTGACCGACGGCGAGACCAACGCCTCGATCCCGCGCGACCAGACCGCCGACGACATCACCCCGGCGATCGCGGCGCAGCTGCTCGCCGAGCGCCGCGCCGCGAGCGGCGGCAAGAAGGGGCGCAAGAAGAAGGCGTAGGGTCCGGGTCCGTCGGGCGTGCAAAGGGGTCAGCCCACACCCCAAAGGGGTCAGACGCGTTTGGGGTGTGCGCCCATGGCGCCCGCTGCCTGCGAGATGCCACACCCCAAACGCGTCTGACCCCTTTGGGGTGTGCGCCCATGGCGCCCGCTGC
>JAUMCA010000116.1:0-6473 GCA_032119475.1 Thermoleophilia bacterium
ATCGACGTCGGCAGCGGCGCGGGGTTCCCCGGGATCCCGCTGCTGCTCGCGCGCCCCGACCTCGGCGGTGTGCTGCTGGAGAGCCGGGCGACGCGCTGCGCGCACCTGGAGGGCGCGGTCGCCGCCGCCGGCCTCGCGGGCCGCGAGGACTTCTTCAACGCCCGCGCCGAGGCCTTCGCGGCTGCCGGGGGCCGCGAGGCGCACGGCATCTGCGTGGCGCGTGCGCTCGCGCCCCCGCCGGTGGCGATCGAGCTCTGCGCGCCGCTGATCGCCGTGGGCGGCGTCCTGGTGCTGCACGCCGGGGCGGTCACCGCCGCCGCGCTGGAGCCAGCCGCCGCGGCGCTCGGCTGCGCGGTCGAGCGGATCGTCCCGATGCCCGGGTACGACCAGCGCAACCACGTGCTCCTGCGCCGCACGGGCCCCACGCCGGCGCGGTTCCCGCGGCGGGTCGGCAGCGCGGCGCGCGATCCGCTCGTCCGGTCCGCGGATTAGCCTCCGCACATGTCCCGGATCTACGCACTGGCCAACCAGAAGGGCGGCGTCGGCAAGACGACGACCGCGGTGAACGTCGCCGCGTGCCTCGCCGAGGCCGGTGCGCGCGTCCTCCTCGTCGACTTCGACCCGCAGGCGAACGCCACGACGGGGCTCGGCCACCGCCCGGTCCGCGGGCGCTCCACGTACGAGGTCCTCCACGGGGTCCCGATCGCGGACATCGTGATCCCCTCCGGGGTGCCGAACCTCGATCTGGCGCCCGCGCATCCCGATCTCGCCGCCGCCGCGGTGGAGCTGCCCGACCGCGAGGATCGCGAGCGCCTGCTCGGCGACGCGCTCGCCGAGGTGGACGACCGCTACCCGTTCGTGCTCGTCGACTGCCCGCCCGCGCTCGGGATGCTGACCGTCAACGCCCTGGCCGCCGCGAACCGGCTGATCGTGCCGGTCCAGTGCGAGTACTACGCGCTCGAGGGCCTGGCCCAGCTGCTGGAGACCGTCGAGCTCGTGCGCGCGCGGATCAACCCGCAGCTGCAGCTGTCCGGCCTCCTGCTGACGATGCACGACGGCCGCACGCGGCTCGCGCAGGACGTCGCGAGCGAGGTGCGCGAGCACTTCGGCAGCAAGGTCTTCGACAGCGTCATCCCCCGTTCCGTGCGCCTCGCCGAGGCGCCGTCGCACGGGCGCCCCATCTCGCAGTTCGACCCCAAGTCGGCGGGCGCCGACGCGTACTACCGACTCGCCCTGGAGGTCGTGGAGCGTGGCTAAGGCAACCGGACTCGGACGCGGCCTCGCCGCGCTGCTCGACCCCGCGGGCGACGCCCCGACGCTCGTCACGCTGCCGATCGAGCAGGTGCAGCCGAACCCCCGCCAGCCGCGGCGGGCCTTCGACCAGGAGGCGCTCGACGACCTCGCGCGCTCGATCGCGCAGGACGGGATCATGCAGCCGATCCTGGTCCGCTCGGCGCCCGACGGGCGCTACGAGATCATCGCCGGCGAGCGCCGCTGGCGGGCGGCCCACCAAGCCGGTCTCAAGACCGTGCCGGCGATCGTCCGCCGCGCCGACGAGCGGCAGACGCTGATCCTCGCCCTCGTCGAGAACGTCGTCCGCGAGGACCTCAACGCGGTGGAGACCGCCCGCGGCTACGCCGCCCTGATCGACGAGCTCGACCTCACGCCGACCGAGGTGGCCGAGCGCGTCGGCCGGAGCCGCCCGGCCATCGCCAACGCGCTGCGCCTGCTCGACCTGCCCGACGAGGTGCTGGACGCGATCGCGTCCGGCTCGCTCAGCGAGGGCCACGGGCGGGCGATCCTGCAGGTCGAGGACCACGACGCCCGGCGTCGGCTGGCGCGACAGGCGCAGGAACAGGGACTGTCCGTGCGGGAGGTCGAGGCGCTCGCCCGCGCGGGAGCGCCCGCGGCGAAGCGCCGCTCGCCGCGGACGGCCCGCGGGGCGGGTGGCCCGGCGTGGCTCGACCACGACCTCGCGGCGGCGGCCACCGACGCCTGCTACCGCGCCCTCGGCGCGGTCGGCCGCGTGGTGCCCACCCGGGACGGCGTCCGCCTCGAGATCCGCATCGGCTCCGAGGAACAGCTCGCCGCCCTGGTCGACCGGCTCGAGGCGCTCGAGCCGGGTGCCCGCCGCGCCGCGTAGTTCGTGGCAATCGTCACGAAGTGAGGAGGCGCCACGCACCCGCGGCGACCGCGATCCAGGCCGTGCGGTGCGGGCGCGGTTGACCATCGCGACACCCGCTGGCCTTCGGTACAGTCCGGCCGGCGGGCGATTAGCTCAGTCGGTTAGAGCGCCTCTCTGATAAGGAGGAGGTCCCTGGTTCGAATCCAGGATCGCCCATTCCGCCGCGGCCCTCGTGGCGGCGCCGGTCGATGCTCCAGACTCCCCGTAGATGACCGCCGCCCCGCCCACCGTCGCGATCACCGGCATCGGCATCGTCGGGCCGACGGGCATCGGGGCCGAGGCGCTGTGGACGTCGCTGATGGAGCACCGCTCCGGGGTGATCCGCCTCGAGGGCGAGGAGTACGAGGGCCTGCCCGCGCGCCACGCCGCGCCGATCGCCGACTTCGACCTCTCCCCGTACATCGAGAAGCGCGCCGCGCGGCGGATGGGCCGCTTCGCGCAGTTCGCCCTGGTCGCGGCGAAGCTCGCGGTCGCGGACGCGGGCCTCGGCGACATCTCCGGGCCGCGGACCGCGATCACGATCCACACGGGCGCCGGCGGCATCCCCGAGGGCGACGCCGAGATCCTCAAGCGCCAGCATGACCCGAGCCGCATGGGGCCGCTGTACGTTCCGCTCGTCTCGGGGAACATGGCCGCGGCGAACGCGGCGATCCAGTTCGGCGTGACCGGCCCGGTCACCGCGGGCGTCGGCGCCTGCGCCGCCGGGACGATAGCGGTCGCCGAGGGATTCCACACGCTGCAGCGCGGTGACGCGGACATCGTCCTGGCGGGTGCCAGCGACGCCGCGCTGACGCCGTACCTGATGTCCAGTCTGGCGAACGCCGGCGCCCTCTCGACGGCCGAGGGCGAGCCGGCGACCCTGTCCCGCCCGTTCGACCGCGACCGCACCGGCTTCATCCCGGCCGAGGGCGCGGCGATGCTCGTGCTCGAGCCGACCGACGCCGCCCGCGCGCGGGGCGCGCACATCTACGCGGAGATCGCCGCGGTCGCCATCTCCTGCGACGCCTACCACGTCACCGCGCCCGATCCGGACGGCGCCGGTGCGGAGCTCGCGCTGCGCGGAGCGCTCGGGCGCTCGGGGATGGGAGCGGGGGAGATCGGCGCGGTGATCGCCCACGGGACGGGTACGCAGCTGAACGACGCCAGCGAGGCCGCCGCGGTCGCGCGCGTCCTCGGCGCCGGAGACGCCTCGCCGCTCGTCACGGCGCCGAAGGCGGTGCTCGGGCACGGACTCGGCGCGGCGGGCGCGTTCAGCGTCGCGATCGGCGCCCTGGTCGCCGACCGCGCCATGGTCCCGCCGGTGATGAACCTCGATCACCCGGATCCGGCGTGCGACATCCGCCTGGTCCGCGGCGCGCCGGCGACGCTCCAGGCGCCCGGGGTGATGATCGACGCCTTCGGGTTCGGCGGCCAGAACGCCGTCATCGCGCTGCGGCGCGTCTGATCGCGGCGACGCGGCTCGCCTAGACTGCGGACCATGCAGGAGATGGTCGTCTACGGCGTGTCGTTCGACATGGTCGGCAAGCAGCCGATCGTGCTGCTGAAGACGGCGATGGGCAGCCGCTTCCTGCCGATCTGGATCGGCCACCCGGAGGCGGCCGCGATCCTCGCGCGCCTGCAGGACTCCGAGACGCCGCGGCCGATGACCCACGACCTGTTCGCGACCGCGCTGCGGGAGATGGACGCCGAGGTCGTGAAGATCGCCGTCGTCGAGATGAAGGACAGCACCTTCTACGCCCGCATCACCCTGCGCACCGGCGGCAGCGAGGTCGAGCTGGACGCGCGGCCGAGCGATGCCATCGCGCTCGCGCTGCGCGCGAAGGCGCCGATCTACGCGGCCGACGACGTGATCGAGGAGAGCTCGATCCAGATGGAGGACGAGGCGGAGCCGACGAGCGCGGATCCCGAGCAGCTCGTCGAGGACTTCCAGGCGTTCCTCGAGGACGTGCGCCCCGAGGACTTCAAGGGCGACGCCTGATCAGGCGCCGCGGAGCCGCGCGACCTCGCGCAGCGTCGCGTCGATGATCGAACGCCACAGGACGGCGACCTCGTCGTTCGACAGCGGACCCTTGTTGCAGCGCTGGAGGTACTGGGTGAGCCAGTCCTCGCGCGCCGGGTCCACCGCGTCGTAGCCCTTCTCGGCCTTGTAGTCGTGCAGCTTCTGGACGGTCGCGATGCGCTTGTTGAGCGCCTCGAGGATCGCGACGTCGGTGTCCGTGATCTGGCTGCGGAACTGCTCGACGATCGGGTCGCTGGACTGGTCGCTCACGTGGCTCCTCCGGGCTGGACGCGCGGAGCATACGAGAACGCCGGTCAGCCTGCCGCCACCAGCGCCGCCGTGAAGGCCGCGGCGTTGTTCAGCGCGTGCAGTGCGATACCCGGGAGCACGGAGCGGGTGCGCCAGCGCAGGAGCCCGAGGATGATGCCGAGCGCGAACAGCGTGGGGAAGGCGTCGGGCTGGAAGTGCGCGAGGCCGAAGACGCCGGCGGACGCGATGATGGCGGCCGCGACGCCGACGCGCTCGTCGACGCGTCCGTAGACCAGGCCGCGGAAGTACAGCTCCTCCGTGACGCTGGCGCCCACGACGACGGTGATCGCGCTCACGCCGATGGCGACAGCCGCGCTGGCGGTGCCCGGGAAGGGTCCGGGGTCGAGGTCCTGGCTGGCCGCCCCGTGGAAGATCGGCTCGAGCGCCGCGGCCACGGCGAATCCGGCCAGGAGGCCGGCCGCGGTCAGGCCGATCGCGGGCAGCAGCGGCGTCCGGCGGATCGCCAGCACCTCGCGCACCGGTCCGAACCGCCGTGCGGCGACGAGGACGGCCACGGCGAACAGCGCGTACGCGGCGAGGAGCACGAGCGCCTGGGGGAGATGGTGGAAGTCCGTGTCGCCCGGCATGTCGGCGACCGCCGCGACGAGGGCGACGGTGAGTCCGACCCCGGCGAACTGCACGACGAGCGGCATCGCGACCCACGCCCAGGCGCGCGCCCCGGTGGGCGGCGGTCGCCGGTCCGCGGGCTCCGCCGGTGGCTCGACGACGCTCATTCGACGCTCACCGGACTCGCGTGGAGCTCGTCGGCGAGCGCCAGCAGCGCGTTCGGCAGGGCCGCGTCGATCGGGTAGCCGGCCGCTGGCACGCGCAGCACCCGGCCGTCGGCGATCGCGGGCACGGCCGCGAGCTCGGCGATCCCGCGCAGGGCCGTGAGCGCGCTGCCGCCCGGCTGCACGGAGACCCAGGCCTCGACGTCGAGGGCGCTGACCGTGACCGGATCGAGCACCCCGCCGACGCCGACGACGTTCACGCCGCCGGCTGAGTCCACGGCCAGCCCCACCGGCGTGGCCGCGCCCAGCGTGGTCGGCCCCGGCCCCTCGATGAGGGTGCGCACGGTGCCGCGGCTCGCGACCCGCTCGGCGAGCGTCGCCATCCCGCGCGCCACGCCATCGGCGATGCGCGCGGCGGCGCCACCGCGCCCGACGGCCACCCCGAGTTGCACGATCGCCGTGGGGGCGTCGCCGAGCGGCTCCGCGCCGTAGCGGTAGATCGGCGCGTCGGTCGCGGCGTCGAGGCGCTCCACGAGCAGCGGGTCGGCGTCGAGTCCGACGACCACCAGGCCCGTCCGCGGATCGCCTGCCGCGGCGACGGCCGTGGCCGACGTGGCCGGCACGGTCGCCGCGTCCAGCCCGACGTCCCGCAGGATCGCGGTGGCACCGTCGTCGAGCGACACGATCCGGACCGGCGCGGAGGGCACGGTGATCTCCGTGCCGGCGGCGTCGACGGCCCGGGCGGGGAACGCCGCCGCGCCGCGCTCGTCCTTGACCCCGCACCCCGTCAGCACCATCGCGAGCGTCAGGGCGATGACGGAGAGGGCCGCATGACGCACGGTCCGCATGGTACCCACGACGTGGGGGAGGACAGGATTCCGGGTCGGCGAATCCGCAGGTCGACATGGTCCGCCCGCAGACATCGGTGATCCGGCGCGCCGTCGCCGAAGTCGGCGCGAGAACCGCTGGTAGCGTGCGAACCGTGACCCGTGTCACCGCATTCCGGGGGGTTCCGCGCCATGCCTGACGGCATCGGCCATGGTCCCTCGCGCCGTCGGCGCACGCGCCGGCAGCGACGCACGACGGGACGTCGCAGCGCGTTCGCCAGCGTGTTCGTCGCGCTGGCCGTGGCCACGGCGCTGCTCGGAGCGCTGCTCCTGTTCGGCGCCGCGCGCTACATGGACGAGCTGCCGAACCTCGACGCGATCAAGGCGCGGGAGATCGCCTCGAACAGCACGGTCTTCGACGG
>JAUMCA010000117.1:0-1518 GCA_032119475.1 Thermoleophilia bacterium
GAACGCGGCGGCGCCGCACCCCGTCGCCTTGGTGTTGAACATCAGACCGGCCCAGACCTTGTTGCCCTTCGACAGCTGGACGGTGATGCACTTGGACGCCGGTGCGCTGCCATCGCCCGACCACGCCTTGATGATCGCGGTCTTCTGCTTCGCCGTCGGCGTGACGAGCTGGCTGCCGTCCGCCCACGCGGCGGTGGCGGTGGCGGCCAGCGCCACCGTGGCGAGGACGAGGGACGTCGTGATGCGACGCATGCGGGGATCTCCTTCCCGACGGGGACGTGACGAGGGTACACCGCAGCCCGGCGGTGGCCTTCGCGTGCGTCAGAGCGCCTACGATGGTCGTGCACTTCGAGAAAGGGTCCGCCTTGTCCGAGCACCTGTCGCACCACCACCGCACCACGCTGGAGCACCTGTTCGACCATCAGCGCTCGAACATCCACTGGCGCGAGGTGCGCCACCTGCTCGAGGCGGTCGGCGCGGTCGAGGACGAGCACAACGGCAAGGTCAAGGTCACCGTCGGCGACGACACGATCGTCATCCGCGACCCGGGCCACAGCGAGATCGACAAGCAGCTGATCGTCGACCTCCGCAAGATGCTGACGGCGGCCGGCGTCGCACCCGACGCCGCGTAGCGCGGGCTAGGCGATCGTCCCGGTCAAGAGCAGCACGAGGATCAGCGCGCCGAACGCGAAGCGGTACCACGCGAACAGCGCCAGCGAGTGCCGCGCGAGGTAGCGCAGCAGGAACGCGATCGCGGCGTAGCCCGACGCGAAGGCCAGCACGGTCGCCACGATCGTCATGCCGATCGGGGCTCCGCCCTCGCCGCCGATGTCCCGCAGCTGGTAGGTGCCGCTCAGCACGACCGCCGGGATGCTGAGGAGGAACGAGAAGCGCGCGGCGGCGGCGCGGTCGAGGCCCATCAGCAGGCCGCCGACGATCGTGGAACCCGAGCGCGAGACGCCCGGGATCAGCGCGAGCGCCTGCATCAGGCCGACGACGATCGCGTCCCGCTTCGTGACCGACTCGATCGGCCGGTCGCGCTTCGCGATCCGCTCCACGCCGAGGAACACGAAGCCGCCGATGATCAGGGCGGCCGCGACGACGTAGAGCGACCGCAGCGTGGTCTCGATCTGGTCGGCGAACAGCACGCCGATGATGACGACGGGCACCGTGCCGAGCGCGATGTACCACCCGAGCAGGCTCTCGCGGGTGCGTCGGAGGTCGGCGTTGACGAGCCCGCGCACCCAGGCGACCGTGATGGCGGCGATGTCGCGGCGGAAGTAGACGAGCACGGCCGCCATCGTGCCGAGCTGGATGACGGCGCTGAACGCCGCACCCGGGTCATCCCACCCGAACAGCTCGGGGACGACGCGCACGTGCCCGGTGCTGGAAATCGGCAGGAACTCCGTCAGCCCCTGCACGATGCCGAGCACGATCGCCTCGAACCAGCTCACGCGGGCAGTGTTTCAGAGGGGTAGGCGGACCATCGGAGACGTGAGCGGACCTTTTTGGACCGGA
>JAUMCA010000117.1:1528-9533 GCA_032119475.1 Thermoleophilia bacterium
CGGAGCAGTCCGAGTGCGCAGCGATCGGGAACCTGCTCCGTGACCACATCTTCGGCACGCGCTGGGCGGCCCACCCGCATGACGCAGACGTTCGATCAGCGCGGACGCGCCGCCCAGCGCGCCTCCCGCTCGTACGGGTTGCGCCGGTACGGCTTGACGAGGTAGGAGAGCGGCATCAGCGGACCGCGGTGGCGCATCTGCCACACATGGCAGAGCTCGTGGCGGAGCAGCGCGTCCGACGTCTCCTCGAGCGGGCGGCGCAGCAGGATCCGACCAGGGAGCGCGTAGCCGTCGAAGCGGCGCAGCGCGGGCGTGCGGAAGAACCACGGCGCGTGCTGGACGGTGACGTCGGTCGGGTCGATCGGCTCCGGGTACAGGCCGAGCGCGTTGAGGTGGTCGGCCGCGGCCCGCAGGCGCGCGGCCGCGGTATCCGCGTTCAACGCCGGACCGGCTGGTCGTCCTCCGTGCGGCGCGGCTTGTAGCGCCCGCGCAGCGCGCCGGCGAAGAAGGCGAAGAAGGCGATGATCAGCGCCGCGGAGATGCCGATGACGATGCTGCCCACGATGCCCGTGTCGCTGTCCCCGCCGAGGAGCTGCCGGATCGTCTCGGCCACCACGAAGGCCGCGATCGGCACCGTCGAGCCGACGATGCCCTTGACGATCCCGTAGCGCCAGCCGAGCACCGCCGCCACGACGAGCACGAGCGAGGGCGTCCAGGAGCCGGGGCTCCCGAAGGCGATCAGCAGGCCGGCGATGATGCCGACCGCGACGAGGCCGACGACGATCGACTCGATCCAGAGCCGCCGTTCGGACGGCCCCGCGTTCTGCATCATGCGGGCGGGAAAGGGGCTCATGCCCGCATCTTCGTCCTAGACGTCGTCGTCGGCTTCCCACGGCGGGTCATCGCCCGCCGGAGGCGCCGCAACGGGCGCGGCACCGCCGCCCATCAGGCGCGGGATGTCGCCCTCCGTGATCAGCACCTGGCGCGGCTTCGATCCCTCGTAGCCGGAGATCGCGCCGCGTCGCTCGAGCATGTCGATCAGGCGGCCGGCGCGCGTGTAGCCGACGCGCAGCCGGCGCTGGAGGAGGCTGACGGACGCCGTCTCGTGGTTGCAGACGACGCGCAGCGCGTCCTCGAGCAGCGGATCGGAGTCCGGGTTCGACTCGTCGTCGGCGTCGCCGCCGCCCCCGGAGCCGCCGACGATCTGCGGCATCTCGAGGAAGCCCTCCTCGAACTCGGGCTCGGCCTGGTTGCGGCACTGCTCCACGACGAGGCCGACCTCCTCCTCGCCGACGAACGCGCCCTGGATGCGCTGGATGCGACTCGTGCCGATCGGGCGGTACAGCATGTCGCCCTGGCCGAGCAGGCTCTCCGCGCCCGGCGTGTCGAGGATCACGCGCGAGTCGGTCATCGACGACACCGCGAACGCGATGCGGCTCGGCACGTTGGCCTTGATCATGCCGGTGATGACGTCCACCGACGGGCGCTGCGTGGCGAGCACGAGGTGGATGCCGACCGCGCGGGACTTCTGCGCGAGGCGGATGATGCAGTCCTCGACCTCGGCCGGCGCGACCATCATCAGGTCCGCGAGCTCGTCGATCACCACGAGGACGTAGGGCAGCGTGTCGTCCTGCCGACCCGCGGCGATGCGGGCCTTGTTGAACTCGACGATGTTGCGGCTGCGTGCGGCGCCGAGCTTCTCGTAGCGGCGCTCCATCTCGCCGACCACGTTCATCAGGGCGGCGGCCGCGCTCTTCATGTTCGTGACGACCGGCGTGAGCAGGTGCGGGATCGCCTCGTAGTGGTTCAGCTCGACCCGCTTCGGGTCGATCAGGATCATCTTGACCTCGTCCGGCGAGGCGTTCAGCAGGATCGAGACGAGCATCGCGTTGAGGCAGCCGGACTTGCCGGAGCCGGTCGTGCCCGCGACGAGGACGTGCGGCATCTTGGCGAGATCGGCGTGGACGTGGTTGCCGCTGATGTCCTTGCCGAGCCAGACCGTCAGCGGGCTCGAGCCGGCCGGGAACGGCCCCTGGATGTCGCCGAGGGTGACGAGGTTCGGGCTGGAGTTCGGGACCTCCACGCCGACCGCCTGCTTGCCGGGGATCGGCGCGAGGATGCGGATGTCGGTCGTGGCGAGCGCGTACGCGAGGTCGTCCTTGAGCGCGGACACCCGGCCGACCTTCGTGCCGGGCGCGAGCTGGATCTCGTAGCGGGTGACGCGGGGGCCGGACACCGTGCCGATGACGCGGCTCTTGACCCCGAACGACTCGAGCGCCTCGACGAGCGTCTGCCCCATGCGGTCGAGCGCGCTCTGCTCGACCTCGGCGGCCTGCGACTGGCTGAGGACCGTCGCATTGGGGAGCTTGTAGTCCTTGTGCATCCGCCGCGGCTTGTCCATCGCGGACAGGTCGATCGTCGGCTCGCCGCTGTCGTACTGCGACTCGGGCGTCTCCTGGACCGGGTCCTCCCACGACGGCTCGGCGGTGGGATCGGGAAGCGGCGTCGGCTCGGGCGCGAACGCCGGCTCGGACGCCTCGACCGGCGGGAACGTCGGCTCGTCGGCCTGCGCGTCGTCGGCGCCCCAGACGTCATGGATCGGGTCGGGGAAGGCGATCTCCTCCTGCACCGCGTCGACCGGCTGCGTGTGCGAGCGGCGGGTCTTCGCGGCCTCGCGCTGCTCGATCAGCGCCTGGCGCTCCTCCTCCTCCTTGCGCAGCGCGCGGCGGGCGGAGGCGTCGTCGATCCGCTCGACGATGGCGGTGTAGACCTCGACGCAGGTGTCGGCGAACGCGCTCCAGAGGACGCTGAGCCTCTGCCCCGCGACGAGCACCACGCCCATCGTGGCCAGGGCCAGGATCATCAGCAGCACGCCGGCGTCGCCCGCGAACGAGGCCAGCAGCCGGTGGACGTTGCCGCCGATGAAGCCGCCCGCGTCCTCGGCGGCCTTGCCGGTGGTCTCGTCGTTCGACAGGGCCAGGAGCAGCGCGAGCAGGATCAGCGGCACGCCGGCGAGCCGGCGGCGGATCGTCGGGTTGAGCGACTTCTGCAGCACGAGCGCGCCGCAGCCGACGAGGATCACCGGCAGGAAGATCGCGAACGCGCCGAAGGCGATGCGGGCCCCGTCCGTCAGGCGCTCGCCGACCACCGAGCCGTCGACGCCGAGCCACAGCAGCATCCCGAGGAAGACGCCGAGCAGCGTCAGCCCGAGTCCCGCGACGATGCGGGGCGCCTGGCTCGGCGGCGAGCCGGAGCGCCGCGGGGCGCTCTTCCGCGGGGCGCTCTTGCGCGTCGTGGTGCGCTTCGGCGCAGCCTTGGACGCCGACTTCTTCGCTGCAGGCTTGGACGAACGGGAACGAGTGGCCACAGCTGGGGCTTCTCCCCGGGCGGTGGTTCTCCTGCGGCCGGCATCGACGTGAGGCACCCCAAAGGGGTCAGACGGATATGGGGTGTCGGGAACGCCGGAGGGTCACGCTCCTGTCGGCAGACACCCCATATCCGTCTGACCCCTTTGGGGTGCCCCACGTCCCGCCGTGCCCCTCGCCCGGTACCGACGCCGCGAGGCGCCCGAGAGAACCACCCCCTCTAGTACGCTTCGGCCCATGCCAATGCTCGTCGCGCAGTGGGATGCCCTCCTCGCCGAGGAGGCGGAGGACTGGGAGAACCTGTTCGTGGAGCTCGCCGTCACGGACAACGAGCGCATGGAGGAGGCCGGCCTCGTGCTGTGCCCCCTCAACCCGTGGCACGGCGACTCGTGGCGCAGCGGCTTCCTCCGGTTCCGCGTGGCCCGCACGTTCGGCTACGGCGCCGATGACGCCCTCACGCGCGCCGCGCTGGCGAAGGCGGATGCGAAGGGGATCGCCGGGGAGCTCAAGGTGCTCCGGTCGGTCGATCGCTTCCAGCCGGTGTTCACGCAGGGCACCGTCTAGGCCGCGGGGGCGACGTGGCGCCCTGGGTCCGCATCGACGGGGACGAGCTGCGCATCGACGACGCGCGGATCATCTGGTCGCCGGCGACCTGCGCGAACGTCGAGGGCATCGCGTTCTGGCTGCGTGCGGCGGGGACGCGCTCCGTCATGCATCTCGCCGGCTGGGCGCCGGGCCACGGCGCCAAGGACCTCGACGGCCAGGAGGTGCGGATCGAGAATCCCGGTCCCGACGCCGGCGTGGACGGACGCTTCGTCGCCAGCGCGCTGCTGCGCTTCGGCCGGGTGACCAGCGAGCGCGCCGTGGTCAGCATCGACGGCGAGGTCGAGGCGCTGGAGCCGGACGACGACGCACGCGCCACGCTCGAGGCGGACCTCGTCTGCAGCGTCAGCCCGGTCGCCGAGCGCGACCACTGCATCGGCTGCGGCGGACCGCTCGACCGCTACGGCGAGCCGCGCGACCAGTTCGTCGCCGGGTTCCGCATCACGCAGCGCGTCCTCCCCGTCCTCTGCCCGACCTGCGTCGGCGCGACCGACCGCCCGCGCTTCTGCCCGACCTGCGGCACCGCGTTCCCCGACGACGCCGTCTCCACGGACAGCGAGGAGGGCCGGACGGGGTACACCGCGACCTGCCCGCAGGGCCACGTGTTCAGCGGCGCCCTGCCGGGCTAGCCGCCCGTCGTCGTCGCCTCCGGCCGGCGCCACAGCGCCTTGCGCCACGGCGGTGCCACCGCCGGGTCGTAGCGGAAGCGGAGCGCGGGCGCCGTGTCGGCCGGGACGAGCCGCAGCCGAACGCGACCGAGCTCGCCGTTCCAGCGGTCGAGCGGGGCATCGATGCCGGTCGGGGCGAAGCCGTTGGCGTGCGAGCCGGCGGCGCGGTACACGAGCGGCGCCGGCTCGATCCGGCGCCAGCCGGGGTCGCCGCGCCACGAGGGCCGCTCGCCGACCACGGCGTGATGCGCGGTGACGCGGGCGCCGACCGCGCCGTCATCGCCGACCCGGACGATGACGCCCTCCCAGTCGTCGGCGTGGTGCCCGGGCGCTCCGGGCACGTGGCTGGTACGCGAATCGGGGTAGTAGAGCCAGTACTGGAGGTACGTGGCGCCCGGGGTGTCGACGACGTGCGTGAACGCGACGGGGTCGCCCACCCCGAGCGCAGCGCACCACGGGCGCCGGCAGACCGCGACGTCGACCGGCACGGCGCGGTCCTCGCCCCAGCGGTCGCGCTCGAGGACCAGGACCGGTGCGTAGCGGCGCAGCAACGGGCCGTAGCGGTCCGACCGCAGCGCCCAGCGGTCGTCGCGGCGCTCGGCGCGCTTCCCCGGGATCGCCTCGGCGAGCCGCTCGGACCAGGAGGCGCCGTCCGATCGCGCCGCGAGCGCGAGGAACCCGGTGAGCAGGGCGGCGACCCCGATCAGGGCGAGGAGCTCGACGGTGGCCTGGCCGCGGCGCATGCCGCCAGCGTCCCGGTCCCGTCCCGCACGGCGGGCGCGCGCAGCGCACCGTCCTCCACCACTCCCGGACGCGCACCGCGCATCCGCGCGGCATCATCCGCGCGCGCTAGCCCCCGAAGCCGAGGTACCCGCTCTGGGGCCGCTCCTGCACGGGCAGGTCGCGGCGCTTCGCCAGGCGGTACGTGAGCATGTCCGTCATGAACAGGAGCGGGATCATCACCACGGTGAGGATCATTGCCTGCAGCAGGTTGGACAGCGGCGGCTGCCCCTGCGACAGGACGAGCGTGATCAGGCCGAACCAGATGAAGCCGAAGATCGGCGCGCGGATCAGGCAGCGCCTCAGGGTCGGGTACGGCACCGGCTTGCGGCCGCGCGGCTGGCTCTTGCCGCGCCCGCCCTTCTTGGCCGGGCTCGCCGCCTCGTCGCCCTCGCGCTGGGCCTTCTGCTCGCGCTGGGGCGCGACGGGCCGCTCGACGCCGTGGCGACGATATCGCTCCTGGCGCTCCCGTTGGCGTCGGGTCGTCATGGGGGCAGCATAGCCGCGGCTCGGCGTCCGCAGGGTGACGCACGCGCGGGTCGGTAGACTCCCGTCATCGTGGCCACCATGACCGAGCAGCGCATCTCCTGGGGCGAGCTCCGCACCCGCGCGCAGGGCCTGCGCCAGCGCGCGCTCGACGCCGGCGAGGCGGGCCTCAGCATGCGCGTCGCGGACGTCCTCGAGATCCTGCCCCTCCCCTACGACCCCGAGCCGCTCCCGGACGACGCGACGGACGAGGAGATCGAGGAGGCGCGGCGCGAGCCGCTCGACTTCGCCGAGGACGTCCTCAAGCGCCACGGCGTCCGCTGCCGCCCCGGCCCCGGCGACGTGGGCGAGCAGGGCGTCGTCGTCCTGCGCCCGTCGAATCGGTTCGCATTGCAGGGCGCGATCGCGGTCGGCGTGCTGGCGCTGATCGCCGGCGGTGTCGCGAGCCGCATCGCGTTCGCCGGGTTCCTGCCGTTCGTCCTCGTGGGCGGATGGATCGCGTGGACGCAGATGCACCGGCTCGACCGCTGGGTGCCCCGGATCGTGCCGCGCGGCCGCATCCTCGGCGCGCTCCTGATGATCGTGCTGCTCGCGATCTCCTCGGTGGTCGTCGTCAACCCGGCCCGTGACTGGGTGCGCAACCGCGGTCAGGTCCGCGACGCGGTCAACCTGTCCGTGCAGGCGGAGGCGCAGATGGCCGCCGGCGACCTCGACGGCGCGCGTGCCTCGGTGGACCAGGCGCTGCAGGTCAAGCCCGAGCTCGGGCAGGTGCAGGCGACCGCGCAGAAGCTGATGGTCGCGCAGATCAACGCCAACACGAACGCCGCGATGGCCGCCCAGTTCGCCGCCCAGAACGCCTACGACCGCGCCGAGGCCGCGTACGCCCGCGGCGACTGGCAGGAGGCGATCGACGGGATGACCGCCGTCGGCGGGTTCGCCGACGCCCCGGCCCGGCTCGCGCTGTTCCGCGCGGAGGCCGCGGCGGCCACGCTGAAGCGCGCTCGCACCGCCCTCGCCGCTGGCGACGCCACGCGCGCGTTCGACCTCTACGGCGACGCGATGACGTTCGATCCGGCGGCCGTGGACAAGCCGCTGGTCAAGCGCATCGCCGCCGCGCTCGCCGCGTAGCCCCCGCCCGTGGACCTCGACGTCATCTTCCTCGGCACGGCCGGCTCCGTGCCGTCCGCCACGCGCCAGACGGCCGCGACGCTGATCCGGCGCGGCGGCGAGCGCATCCTCGTCGACTGCGGCGAGGGCACGCAGCGACGGCTGATGCAGAGCGTCGCCGGCCTCGGCGACATCGACGTGATCCTGATCACGCACGGCCACGCGGACCACATCCTCGGGCTCCCCGGGCTCCTGCGCACGTTCGCGCTGCGCGAGCGCACCGCGCCGCTCGCGCTGTACGGCCCGGAGGGCATGCGCAAGGTGCTGGACCACCTCGCCCCGCTGCTCGGCAAGCTGCCGTACCCGTTCGCGGTCGTCGAGGTCGATCCGGGGGCCGAGGTCGCCTGCGACGGCTACCGCTTCGAGGCGATCGGCACGCGCCATCGCGTCCCCAGCGTCGGCTGGGCGCTCGTCGAGGACGACCGGCCCGGTCGGTTCGACCCCGAGCGCGCCGCGGCCGCCGGGGTGCCCAACGGGCCCCTCTACGGGATGCTCCAGCGCGGCGAGTCCGTCACCCTCGACGACGGCACCGTCGTGTCGCCCGAGGGACTCGTCGGCGAGACGCGCCTCGGCCGGACGATCGTGCTGTCCGGCGACACGCGGCCGTGCGACGCGATCGTCGCCCGCGCCGTCGACTGCGACCTGCTGATCCACGAGGCGACGTTCCTTGACGAGGACCTCGACCGCGCCCGCGACACGCATCACTCGACCGCGCGCGAGGCGGCCGAGATCGCCGTCGAGGCGCGCGCCCGGATGCTCGCCCTCACCCACGTCTCGATGCGCTGCTCGCCGAAGGCCGTGCGCGCCGAGGCCGAGGCGATCCACGGCAACGTCGTCGTCCCCCGCGACCTCGACCTGATCGCGATCCCCTTCCGCGAGCGCGGCCCGGCGGTCTTCGAGAAGCACGGGGGTCGGGCGGAGGGTTGAATGAAAGGG
>JAUMCA010000118.1:0-6616 GCA_032119475.1 Thermoleophilia bacterium
ACGCGAGGCATTGCCCGCATCCGGCACCCGCGCGGACGATGACCCCGAGCCTGGAGACCCACGTGCTGACCCGACGCCTCTCCCGTTCCACCTGCGCCCTCGCGGCGATCCTGGCATCGCTGCCGATGCACGGCATCGCGGGCGCGCAGGACGCGCCTGCGGCGGAACCGGCCGAGGCTCCGGGCAGCGACGGCGGGATGAACCGCCCCGTGGAGCTCCCGCCCGAGGCCGCGCCGGCCGCGCCGCCGCCGCCCGCCGCGGCCGTGCCGCCCGTCGCCGGTCCCGGCCCCGCGTCGGGGCGCAAGCCCGCGCCCACCGACGAGCTGGTGGGCCTGCAGTTCCGCGACCAGGACGTGAAGATGCTGATCGACACCATCTCGCTCTGGACGGGCAAGGTGGTGATCCCGAAGCAGCAGTCGGTCGGCCTGGCGAAGATCACCGTGGTCAGCGACCGCCTGATGCCGAAGGGCGAGGCGCTCAACCTGATCTTCCAGGCGTTCCGCCTGAATGGCCTCGGCGTCGTCGAGACCGACGAGATGATCCTGATCGACAACCTGACCGAGCTGCCGCTGCTGCAGCCGGCGAAGGTGCTCGGGCCGGACGTCGACGTGATGGACCTGCCGGAGAACGGCAACATCGTCACCAAGGTGTTCCGGATCACCAACACCAAGGCGAGCCAGATCTACGACCGGATCGCCGACTCGATGCCCGGCTACGCCAAGCTCCAGCCGGACAACAACTCCAACCAGCTGATCCTGGAGGGCGACATCGCGCTGGCCAAGCGCGTGCAGCGGATGATCGACCTGCTCGACGTCCCCGCGTACGTGGACGTGCGCACGAAGACCATCCAGCTCAACTACCAGGATGCGCAGACGATCGCCAACATCGTCACCGAGCTGTTCTCGGCGCGCACCTCGGGCTCGGGCGGCGGCGGGGGCGCGCAGCGCGCGCCGGCGGGCGGCCAGCAGCAGCAGCAGGGCCGCGCCCCGCGCGCGCCGGGCGCGGCCGGCGGCGACCTCCTCGTCGGGACGAGCGAGCAGCTCATCGTCACCGTGCTCGCCGCCACCAACAGCATGACGATCCGGGCCGAGCCCGCGATCATGAAGGAGATCGAGTCGCTGATCTCGGTGCTCGACTCGCCGTCGTCGGGCTCCGCCGACGGCATCTTCCGCCTGTACGACCTGAAGTTCACCGACCCGATCAAGGTGCAGGCGGTGCTGCAGTCGCTCCTGGAGGGCGGCGGCGGCGCGCGGCGCACCGGCGGTGCGGGTGGCGGCGCACGGGGCGGCACCGGTGCGGCACGCGTGGCGGGCCTCGGAGGCGGCGCGGGCGGCGAGGCCGGCGCGGACGTGGCGATCGCCAACATCTTCCGCATCGAGGCGTATCCGGACTCGAACCGGCTGATCATCGTCAGCAAGACGCCCGACAATTTCCGGTGGCTCGACGCACTGATCGAGCAGATCGACCAGCCGCTCGAGGCGGGGATGCCGCTGAACATCCCGCTCAAGCACGCGAGCGCGGTCGAGCTCGCGGAGATCCTGAACGCCCTGCTCGCCCAGTCGGGGGCCGCGGCCACCATCCGTGCCCCTGAGGAAGGCCTCTCCGGCATCGACTTCAACGTCGCCAGCACCAACGGCACCAGCAACACCAACGCCTTCACCAGCGGCAACAACAACCCTGCCGGCGGCGGCGCAGGTGCAGGCCAGATCCAGTTCCCGTGGCAGTCCGGACGCGCCGCGGGCGAGGACGCCGCCGAGGTCAGCGCCCTCGTCGGCAAGAGCCGCGTCGTGCCGAACGCCGGGCAGAACTCGCTGCTCGTGCTCGCGCCTCCCGAGATCCAGCAGAGCCTGTCGCAGATCATCGAGGACCTCGACAAGCCCGGGCGCCAGGTGATGATCAGCGTCGTGCTCGCCGAGGTGCAGCTCGGCGACGAGCTGGCGCTCGGCGTCAAGTGGGGACCCGGCGTGTCGGCCACCAACCCGAACAACGCCGTCGCGGTGGCCGGGGGCAACAACGGCCCGATCTTCGCCGGCTCCAAGACCGGCATCTTCCCGCCGGACCTCTCGACCTCGGTGCTGAACTTCGCGCTCAACGTGAACGTCGTGCTGCAGGCGCTCGCCGCGGAGACCAACGTGCGCATCCTGCAGCAGCCGAGGATCTTCACGAGCGACAACAAGGAGGCGAAGTTCTTCCAGGGCCAGGACATCCCGTTCCAGGCCTCGAGCCTCAGCGACCTGAACACGGGCGGCGGCGTCAACGCCACGTTCGAGCAGATCCCGGTCGGCATCGGCCTCAACGTCCGCCCGCGCATCACCAAGGACGAGAACGTCAACATGCAGATCGAGGTGCTGCTCTCCAACCAGAACCGCGCGACCCCGCAGGGCGTCGGAGGCAACCCGGTCATCGACCGCCGCCAGACCAACACCACGGTCACCGTGAAGAACGGCCAGACGATCGTCCTCTCGGGCATCCGCCGCGAGACGGAGAACAAGATCAAGAACAAGGTGCCGGTGCTCGGCGACGTGCCGGTGCTCGACTGGGTGTTCGCCAACACCAACGAGGTCAAGGAGGTCACGGAGCTCCTGGTGTTCGTGACCCCGACCGTGGTCGACAACCCCGACGTCAACGACACCAACTACAACGCCGAGGAGCGCGAGCGCCTGAGGATCCTCTCCAAGCCCCTCGCCGAGGCGGCCGAGGAGATGGAGAAGCAGCGCAAGGTGCTGGGCGACGACAAGGTGCCGGCGGCCAAGCCCGACGAGCCCCTGAAGCCCATCGACATCCCGGCGGAGCCGAAGGCCGCGGAACCGAAGCCGGCGGAACCGGCCCCCGCGGGCGCGGCACCGGGCAACTGACGTGCGGCGCGTGGCGGGCGGCCCGCGGGACATCGTCGCGGCGGGCGCATGCGTCGCGGCCATCGCCCTGGGTGCATGCCGGGAGCGCGTCGCCTCGAGCGAACGATTCACCATCGATCCGTCGCCGCCCGTGCTCGAGGCGCGGGAGCGTGGCGCCGATCCCGCGGCCGGGGGCCCTGCGACCGTGGTGCTCCGGATCGACCCGGTGGCAAGGGTCTCCCAAGCCGACGGCGCGGTGCCGAGCGTGTCGCCCGACGGGCGCAGCGCGGCGATCGAGGCATCGAGCGACGCCGACTGGGCGGTGCGCGTCGGCGACCCCCTGCCGCCGCAGGGGCTCTCCGCACGCATCGAGGCGCGCTCGCTCGAGCCACGGCGCCGGGGCCAGCTGCTGCGCACCGTGGAAGGGCCGTGGGTGCTCGGGCGCGGCGCGACCGACGACGGGTTCCTGCTCGAGCGCCCGCGCGAGGACGGCGGACGCGACCTGGTGCTCGCAGGCTGGCAGGCAGGGATGCGGACGATCGCCGACGACGGATGGTGCAATGCGTTCGCGGCGGCATCGGCCGACGGCGCGATCGCCTGGAGCCGGCGGATGCCCGAGGGCGGGCCCTGGCAACTCGTCGTGCAGCGCGGCGGCGTCCGGCGCGAGCTCGACGTGCCCGCCGGCACGAGCTGGCTGCTGCCGACGTTCGCGGGAGACGGCACCGGGCTGTTTGCGTTGTGCCTGTCCGGCAACGCGCTGACCGCCGCGTGGCTGCCCTTCGCCGCCGACGGGCTGCCGGACGCCCGCGTGACGGCGTCGCCGCGCAGGAGCGCCATCCTCTCGCTCCGCGGCACGCTCTCCTCCGCCGTGCGCGCCATGATGCCGGCGGGGGGCACTGCCGCATCGCCCCCCGGGCGCGGCGACCTCACCGTGTGGATGCCGGATGCGGCGACGATGGCCACGTGGCTGCCGGGCGACCGGCCCGAGCCCCTCGGACGCAGCTCGGCGGCTGGGGTGCTGATCGACGACGAGAACGCGCTGGTGACCGACGGTCGCCGGCTGCTCCGGCACCGTCTTGGGGCGCCCGGCATCCCGGACGAGATGGTTGCCGATGCCCCCTGGGTCGTGCGCCCCACCACCCGTTCGCCGTCCGCGCTCGTGGCGTTCCGGCTGCTGGGGGGTCAGGTCGAGCTGGCGACGTTGACGCTCGAAGCCCAGGACCGCTGACGAGGCTCAGCCCTCGTCTTCGTCTTCCTCTTCTTCTTCGTCTTCCTCTTCTTCTTCCTCGTCTTCCTCGTCTTCCTCTTCCTCGTCCTCGTCTTCCTCGTCTTCGTCTTCGTC
The DNA here is from genome assembly GCA_032119475.1 of Thermoleophilia bacterium. GTDB lineage: Bacteria > Actinomycetota > Thermoleophilia > Gaiellales > F1-60-MAGs149 > F1-60-MAGs149. The sequence goes on from JAUMCA010000118.1 coordinate 4,177, forward strand.
CTCGTCTTCGTCCTCGTCGTCGTCGAGGTCGTCCTCATCCTCCTCTTCGTCGTCGTCTTCGTCCTCGTCGTCGTCAAAGGCGAAGTCGTCGTCATCCTCGTCGTCGCGGCCACCGACCACGAGCGATTGCGGACCCACCGGACGGAGCCAGGTGGCCGTCGGGTCGGCGTCGGAGGCGAGCCAGTCGGGCAACGAGCGGATGAGCGTCATGCGATGGGTCCCGTGGAGGTGAAGCTGCGCGTCGCAGCGGGCGCGGAGTGTAGTCAGCAAAGAGGCGCGATTGTCAAGGGGACGGGGCCGCGACCGGCGCGAAGACCACGGCCTGCAGGGTGGTGCCGTTGCCCACGACCACCGCGCCTTCCACCGCGACGATCGAGCGCAGCGGTTGGCCGAGGCTTCGCAGCCGCACCGGCGGGTCGGCCTCGAGCCCGCCGCGGCGCACGTCGAGGTCGCAGAGGAACGCTCCGAACCGGAGCGGCACCGGATCGCGGCCCGGCTCGACGGCATCGAGCGCGAGGAGGCGCCGGGCCGATGCGGCCGACGCGACGAACGACCGCTCGCCGCCCGGGGCATCGCGGCCGAGGTACGCCCCCTCGGCGTCGAAGAAGTCGACGCGGGCATCGCGCTGGAAGGCGTGCCATCCCGCGCCGGCGAGCACGTCCCGGAGGGGGCCGTCGGAGGGCAGCAGCGACGGCACCACGAACCGTCCCGCGTCGACGCGGCCGGAGCGCACGTCGATCGCGAAGGCGTCCTCGAAGCGGTCGAGCACGACCAGCCAGCGGCCGACCTCCCACGAGCGGAGCGTGCCCTGCGCCTCGACTGCATCGATCCTCCAGCGAGGACCGACCGGGTCGTCGGGCGCGTGCGCCTCCACCGACACGTCGGTGCCGGCCACCAGCAACCCGCCGCCGACCGGGCGGATCCAGCGCACCTCGCCACAGTCGTCGAGCGGCCGCGTCATCGTGGCGACGCCGTTCGCCGGATCGACCGCCTCCAGGCGCACGGCGGCGCCGACGTCCGCGGGAGCCTCGCGGGCGACCGCGACCATCAGCGGATCGCGCGCCCAAGCGAGGATCGCACCCGCCTCCGGCTCGCGGATCCACGCCTCGGTGCCGCGGTCACGCGACCGGCCGACCATCGTCCCGTCGCGGCCGATCGTCACGATGGCGGCGGCGGTGGCCAGCGTGGTGGTCGACGGGAGGGACGCACGCCCGTCGTCGTCGAAGAGCGGACGGTCGCGGTCGAGCATCCGCTCGGGGAGCGGTGCCGACCAGCGCGGGACCCCGTCGCGGCCAACGCACGCGACCGACCCCGAGCCGCCCGGGCCGTCGTCGACGACGACGAGGTCCGGGACCGACGCGATGAGCGTGCCGTCGGCCATGCCCACCGGGACGCGCCAGGCGACCGCGAAGTCAGGGCCGCGGCGGAAGACGAGGTCCTGGCCCTGGAACGCCAGCACGCCATCCGGGGGTGGGCGCACCCCGGAGGCGGTGCGCGGCAGGCGGCCGAGGAACTCGACGGTGCGCCGAGGCGAGCCGTCGATCGACGGCGGCAGGGGCGCAGGCGCGAGCGCCGCACGCACGCGCGGGTCAAGCGCGTCGAGCAGGCGATCGCACCGCGCGGGTTCGGCGCCGGCCGCGCGCGCCGCGCGCACGAGTCGCACGGCACGCGCCCGGTCGAAGCCCGGCTGCCCGACGAGCGATTCCAGCGCGCGCATGCCCGGGGCACTCGCCGCCCCGACGATCGCCGCGCGCACCTGCACGGCCTCGAGGCGGCGGGGATCCGCGCCGGCGGCGCGCACGGCCGCATCGACGGCATCGGCCACGCCGGCCACGGCCGCGGGGTCGGCGGCGGTCGCGGCGCCGATCCGTCCGAGTGCCGCGGCGATCGCCGACACCTCGGCCGGGCCCTCGCGCACCATGAGTCCGTCCGGGGCCTCGATGCCGGCCGCGGCGGCCAGGCGCGCGGCTTCGCGCGCCTCGCGGCGCCGCAACGCACGGTCGGCACGCACGAGCGCCGCGCGCAGCGGATTGCCGGCGGTGGCCGCCACGGCATCGACGGCGCGATCGATGGAGGCCCGCACCGCACCCTCCCCGAGGTCCGCGGCGTCAAGCGCCAGCATCGCGTCCAGGACGCGCGCACGCGTGGCAAGGTCGGCATCGTCGCGAACGGCCCGGCGCGCCGCCTCGTCGGCCGCCTCGGCACCGATCCGGGGCGAACGGGTCTGGCACGCAAGCTGCAGGAGCGGCAGCGCGGCATCGGCCCCGGGCGACGCCGCGAGTGCGTCGCGTGCCCCGCGCTCCGCGGCGGCAGCCGGCATCCAGCTGCCGATGCGGACGCCCCCGACGGCGACCACCTGGTTCCCGAGGAGGAGCGGGTTCGCGCCGCCGGCCCCTTGCACGCGCAGCCGATCGGCGCCGGTGAGTGCGTCCACCAGGAC
>JAUMCA010000119.1:0-1691 GCA_032119475.1 Thermoleophilia bacterium
CCAGTACGGCATCGACAAGGGCATCATCTGCGGCCTCCCCTGCACCGCCGAGAACGGCACGTGGAGCGTCGTCGAGGGCCTCGAGCTCGACGCGTTCTCGAAGCCGCGCATCGACGCGAGCGTCGCCGAGCTGCGCGAGGAGTACGACGCCGTCAAGGAGCTCGGCCTGATCTAGGCCCCCTGTGCGACGGCCCCGGATCCCGCGAGGATCCGGGGCCGTTCGCGTTTTCGGCGCAGTACGCTGGCGGCATGTCCGCGCCCCCCGCCCCACACGACGGCGCGCGCCTCGTGCCGATCCCGGGCGGCGCGTACCTGCTCGGCGCCGACGACGACCGCGTGCGGCCGGAGGACCACGAGGCACCGGTGCGCGAGGTCGCGCTGGCGCCCTTCTGGATGGACGCGTTCGCCGTCTCGAACGCCCGGTTCGCGCGCTTCGTCGAGGCGACCGGGTACGTGACGACCGCCGAGCAGTTCGGCTGGTCGTTCGTGTTCGTCGAGTTCCTGCCGAAGGGGTTCCCACCGACCCGCGCGGTCGTGCAGGCGCCGTGGTGGCGGCAGGTGATGGGCGCCGACTGGCGCCACCCCGAGGGGCCGCAGTCCGACCTCGCCGGTCGCGACGACCACCCCGTCGTCCACGTCTCGCTCGACGACGCCATCGCGTACTGCGCGTGGGCCGGCCTGCGCCTGCCCACCGAGGCCGAGTGGGAGGCGTCGGCGCGCGGCGGGCTGGTCCAGCAGCGTTACCCCTGGGGCATGGAGCTCGAGCCAGACGGCGAGCATCGCTGCAACATCTGGCAGGGCGAGTTCCCGACGCTCAACACGGAGGCCGACGGCTACGCCGGCACGTGCCCCGTCGACGCCTTCCCGTACAACGGCTACGGCCTCCACAACACGAGCGGCAACGTCTGGGAGTGGACGACCAGCTGGTACGCGCCGGGCGAGCAGATCGCGATCCGCGGCGGCTCGTATCTCTGCCACGTCTCGTACTGCGACCGCTACCGCGTGTCCGCGCGCACCGGCACGACGCCGGACAGCTCGACCGGCCACCAGGGCTTCCGCTGCGCGTGGGGCGACGCATCGGACGCCAAGCCCCCGCCCGCCGCAGCGCCAGCGGTCAACGGCTGCTGCGTTCCGCCGCGGGACGCGTGACCGCAGCCCGGCGTCAGGCGTCCCAGGCCGCGTCGCAGAGGACGCGGGCCTGCGCCATCGGCACGGCGAGCGCGTCGGCCGTATCGGCGACGACGGTGACGTGCCCGAGCTTGCGACCGGTGCGGGGTGCCTTGCCGTAGGTGTGCACCGACGCGCCGGGGATGGCGAGCAGCGCGGCGAGGTCGGGCTCGGTGCCGACGACGTTGACCATCGCGGCGATGCCGCGGGCGCTCGGGTCGCCGAGTGGCAGGCCGAGGACCGCGCGGACGTGGTTCTCGAACTGGCTCGTGACGGCGCCCTCGATCGACCAGTGGCCGGAGTTGTGGACGCGCGGGGCGATCTCGTTGGCGACGATCCCGCCGGGCGTGTCGAAGAGCTCGACGCAGAGGACGCCGATGTGGTCGAGCGCCTCGGCGACCTCGACGCCGATCCGCTCGGCCTCCGCGCACTTCGCGTCGTCGAGATCGGGCGCCGGGGCGATCGTGCAGGCGAGGATGCCGTCCCGGTGCTCGTTCTCGACGGGCGGGTAGACGGCGAGCGAG
>JAUMCA010000120.1:0-3035 GCA_032119475.1 Thermoleophilia bacterium
GATCGTCGAGGAGGGCATCGCAGGCGCAGCTGCCGTCGACGAGGTCGTCCGCGCGACGTTCGGGTTCCGCCTGCCGTTCTTTGGTCCGTTTGCGATCGCCGACATGGCAGGGCTCGACGTCTACGCGGGTGCCTACGCCACGCTCGAGTCGGGGCTTGGGGCCCGCATGGCGGTGCCGGAGGCGGTCGCGTCGCGCGTGGCCGACGGCCGCCTGGGCACGAAGTCCGGCGGCGGGTTCCTGGATCTCGGCGCCGAGGAGGCTGCAGCGATGGCCGCGTGGCGCGACTCGGCGTACGTCGCGCAGGGCAAGCTCGTCGACGACCTCGGCGACTGGGCCGGCCGGTGAGCGCCGGGGTCCTGCCGCTGGCTGGGCAGCATGCGCTCGTCACCGGCGGCGGGACGGGCCTCGGTGCCGCCTGCGCGCGCTCGTTCGCGGCGGCTGGCGCGACCGTGACGATCGTCGGCCGAACGAGGTCGTCGCTCGAGGCCGTGGTCGCGTCCGCCGAGGGACTACCCGGGACGATCCACGCGGCTCCGGCCGACGTGACCGCTGAGGAGGCCGTCGAGGCGGTGGTCGCGGACGCTGAGGCCCGCGCGCCGTTGACGATCTTGCTGACGGCGGCCGGCGTGAACCGTCCCGGCCCGACGGTCGATGCGCTGATGGACGACGTCGACCTGATCCTCGGCACGAACGTCCGCGGCACCTTTCTCGCGTGCCGCGCGGTCGGCCGACGGATGCTCGACGCCGGGCGCTCCGGGAGGATCGTGCTGCTGTCGTCGCAGATGGGCACCGTCGGGTATCCCGGCCGAGCCGCCTACTGCGCCTCCAAGCATGCCGTCAACGGTCTGGCCAAGGCGCTCGCCGTGGAGTGGGCGCCCCACGGGATCACCGTCAACTCCGTCGCCCCCACCTTCGTGCGCACGCCGATGACCGCGCGCATGCTCGACGATCCGGGCTTCGCCGAGGAGGTTCGGCGACGCATCCCCGTGGGCCAGGTCGCAGAGGTCCACCACGTCACCGCCGCCGTCGACTACCTCGTGTCGGGCGCGGCCGCGATGACGACCGGGCAGGTGCTCGGCGTCGACGGCGGGTGGACGGCCTGGTGACGCTGAGCCCCAGCGGAACTCAGCGTCGAGTGGTCGGCTTCGCCTGACTCAGACGGCGTAGCGCAGGATCGCCGCCGCGGGGCCTCCGCCGGGAACCTCGTCGCCGCGGACGGCGACGACGCGACCGCCGTGCAACAGGACGCGGCGGGCGAGCTCGTCGACGATGCCGTAGTCGCCTGGCGCCGCATCGCCATTGGCGTAGGTCACGGCGCCGCTGTCGGCGTCGACATGCCCGGGCACCTCAGCGTCGATGTCGGCAAAGAGCGTGTCGACGGCGCCGTACGTCGCGGCGCGCGCGACGTCGACGACGTCGGTCGCCGCGCGGCCGTCGTCCAACCGCCCCTCAAAGCGATCACGCAGGGCTGCGAGTTCGGCGGCGTAGACCGCGTCGAGGACCGTCCGCGAGGCGTCCGCCAGGTGAGTGTCGCCGATCGCCTCGGGGTTGCCGGTGATGCCCTCGTCGACCAGATGCGGGTAGGTGTTGACTGAGCGGTAGATCCCGTCGAGCGGCTGGGCGGCGGCAAGAATCAGCGGCAGCTCCAGGCCAGCCAAGACACCGCGGAGCGCCTTGTCGATGGCCCGCGAGTACTGACGCATCCGCACCTTTTGGCCTTCTGAGCCTTGTAGGCGCCCATCGGCGGAGCGGTCGTTGACCGAGGCCTTGCCGACGGAGCTGGCGATGTCGGTCGGGAGCCCCGGGACGTGCACCTCGGTGGGCGGCAGGTCGGGCGCGACCTCGAGGAGCCGGACGGAGCCCTGCGCGAGCTCGAGGACGTAGGCGGCCTGCGCGAACGTCGTGGTGCGCAGCAGCGGCTTGACGTAGAACCGGTCGGCGAGCTGGAACGCCTCGGAGAGCTGATTGGGCAGCCGGAACGTGCGAACGCGCGTCGGCGTGGCAAACACGGCGAGGGTGTGCGACTGCACCGCCCAGAAGTCGTAGTCCTCGACAAGATCGGTCAGGGCATCATGGATCGCGTCGACGTCATGCTTGGGTGCGCCCGCCGCCTGGAGCGCGGTGACCGCGTGGGCCGTCTGGTTTTTCAGGGCGATGCGGCTGGCGTCGGCGTCCTGAGAGATCGGTGTCGTCGGCACATAGATCGACACGCACCATGGCTCATGGGTCTCGAGCAGGCGCTCGATCTCGGTGCGGGTCGGGATATCGGTGTGCAACGGCATGTGTCCCCCATCGGCGCCTTGGTCTGAGATTGCGGAACCGCCTGAGCGGTACCAGCGGCGTTGGCGCGTTGAATCTCAACCTAGCGGCGGAGCCGGAGTTGCCAAGAGGGATTTTCCGCACCGCCGCGGGGCTGGCCCGCGGCCGTTGCGGCTACCGGTTCAGCCCGCGACCGGCGGCAACGCCTGGATCCAGGCGAGCGCCTCAGCCGGTTCGCGAAAGGCCGCCAGGCGATCATGCGGCGGCACCTCGCCATAGCCGTTCTCGCGACGCACGACGCCGACGGCGATGCCGTCGCGGACCAGCGCAGCGATGCGGCCGCGGAGCATCTCGCTGGAGAGGTCGCCCATGCGAGTCACGCGGTGGAGGTCGATGATCACGCCGGAGATTGGCTCGCTGCCGGCGTCGGCCTGATCGAGCGCGGTGTCGATGGCATCCATCAGTTGCTCGGTGGCGCCAAACTCCACCGACCCTTGGATCCCGAGCGCCAGGGTGGCTCCGGCCGCCTCGGCCGCGGGAGGGTGGATCTCTTCCCGGTAGACGACGGGCGCCGTCTCACCGGGGTGGTGCATGAGGTGCAGTTCGAAGCGGTCGGCGATGGTCCGCGCGACCGAGATGCCGCGGACGGAGTTGCCGCGTTCGTCGAGCCGTGGGCTGAACACGCCGATGCCGAACTCGGCGGGGCTGACGGCGATCAGGCCACCGGCGACGCCGCTCTTGGCGGGCAGGCCGACGCGCAGCAGCCACTCGCCGG
>JAUMCA010000121.1:0-4357 GCA_032119475.1 Thermoleophilia bacterium
TTGCAGACCAGCCGCGGCTTCCGGCACCTCGAGGCGGCCATCACCGGCTTCCTGTTCATCATCATCGCCGGCTTCCTCGTGCAGGTCATCCTCGCCGGACCGGACGGCGTGCAGGTCGCCAAGGGCTTGGTCATCCCGGGCTTCGACGGCGCGGAGAGCGTGCTGCTGGCGGCCGGCATCCTAGGCGCCACGGTCATGCCGCACGTCATCTACCTGCACTCCGCGCTGACCAAGCCCCGGGCGACGGGGCGCTCCGAGGCCGACCGCATGCGGCTGATCCGCTTCGAGCGCATCGACGTGGTGATCGCGATGGGTATCGCCGGGGCGGTCAACATGTCGATGCTGATCGTGGCCGCGGCGGTCTTCCACTCGCGCGGCCTGACCGACGTCAGCGACCTCGAGGAGGTGCACGCGCTGCTCGACCCGCTGCTCGGCAACGGCACCGCGATCCTCTTCGCCCTCGCGCTGCTCGCCTCCGGCCTCTCGTCGTCGAGCGTCGGCACGCTCGCCGGGCAGGTGATCATGGAGGGGTTCATCCGGCGGCAGATCCCGCTCTTCCTGCGGCGGCTGATCACCATGGCGCCCGCCATCGCGATCATCGCGATCGGCGTCAACCCGACGCGCGCGCTGATCCTCAGCCAGGTCGTCCTGTCGTTCGGCATCCCGTTCGCGCTCGTGCCGCTGATCCTCGCGAGCCGCGACCGCGGCCTGATGGGGCGCTTCACGATCAGCCGCACGACCCTGGCCGCGGCGAGCGTCGTCGCGGCCATGATCATCGGCCTCAACGTGTTCCTGCTCTGGCAGACGGCCTTCGGCTGATCGCCCGGGAGCGCCGGGTCATTCTGCTACATTTCTGTACATGTCGACCGTCGGCATCGCCGAGTTGCGCCAGAACCTCAGCGCCTACCTGAAGCGCGTGGAGGCCGGGGAGCGGCTCGTCGTCACCGACCACAACCGACCGGTCGCCGAGTTGGTTCCGCTGGCAGGTGGCATGACGACGTTCGATCGACTGATCGCCGAAGGGCGGCTGCGGATGCCGCAGTCACGCAGGCGGTTCGCTCCGGTCGCGATGGACACCGGCGGGCTCTCGCCCACCGATGTGCTGATCGAGATGCGCGGCGGGGATTGACCGCGCCCGACCGTGTCGCTGCGTACCTCGACGCATCCGCGTTGATCAAGCTCGTCATCGACGAGGCCGAATCCGCGGCTCTCGCGGCGCACATCGGGGGCCGCATGCCGATGTCGTCGGACCTCGCGCTGACGGAGGTGCCGCGGGCCGTCCGGGCCGTCGCGGCACGCACCGCGGGTACGGCGCCATCGTCGGCGGTGATGGCGCGTCTGGACGAGGTCTTCGACGGCATCGGTCTCGTCACGCTCGATGCCGACCTCCTCGCGGACGCAGGCATGCTCGATCCTCCGACGCTGCGGTCGCTCGACGCCATCCACGTGGCAACCGCGCATGCGCTGGGCTTCCGCGTGTTCGTGACCTACGACGCCCGGCAGGCACGCGGTGCCGCTGCGGCCGGCATGGAGCCCCTCTCCCCGCGAGCCTGAGGCTTTCGCGAACGGGGATGACCACCGCATGCGCCTTCGCTCGCTCGACCACATCGTCCTGACCTGCGCCGATCCGCACGCCACCGTCGCCTTCTACGAGCGCGTCGGCATGACGCGCGAGGAATTCGCCGGCGGCCGCCTCGCGCTGCGCTTCGGCGACCAGAAGATCAACCTCCACCAGGCGGGCGCGGAATTCCAGCCGCATGCCGCCCGGCCGGCGCCCGGCACCGGCGACTTCTGCCTGCTGGTCGACGGCCCCCTGGACGAGGTCATCGCCCATCTGGAGCGCGAGGGCATCGCCATCGAGCTCGGTCCGGTCGACCGCACCGGCGCGCGTGGGCCGCTGCGGTCCGTCTACGTGCGCGACCCCGACGGCAACCTCGTCGAGTTCGCCGAGCAGTGCTGAGGCGCTACGCGAGCGCGACGCGGTAGCGCGCCGTCGTCTCGGCCGCCACGACGCCCTCCGTCGCCCCGTCCAGCAGCTCGACGAGCGCCATGCCGTCGCGGTCGATGCGGAACACCGCGTGCTCGGTGATCACCGTCGACACGACGCCGCGGGCGGTCAGCGGCAGTGTGCACTCGGGGACGAGCTTCGGGTCGCCGTCGGGCGCGGTCGCCGTCATCGTCACGATCACCCGCCGCGCCCCGACCACGAGGTCCATCGCGCCGCCGACGCCGAGCGTCGTCCCGCCCGGCACCGTCCAGTTGGCGATGTCACCGGCGTCGGACACCTGCAGGGCGCCGAGGACGACGGCGTCGATGTGGCCGCCGCGGATCATCGCGAACGACGCCGCCGAGTCGAAGGCGGCGGCGCCGGGCGCCAGCATGACGGGCAGCTTGCCGGCGTCGATCAGGTCCGGGTCCTCCGCACCGGGGGCCGGCCGCGGGCCGACCCCGAGCAGCCCGTTCTCCGTGTGCAGGAAGACCTCGACGTCGGCGGGGAGGAAGCCCGGGATGCGGTTGGGAATGCCGATGCCGAGGTTGACGACCTCGCCGGCGTGCAGCTCCCGCGCCGCGCGTGCGGCGATGACGTCGCGCGGGTCGCTCACGACGCGCCCTCGAGGTCCCGCGCGTGCACCGTCGCCTCGACCAGCCGGTCGACGTAGAGGTGCGGGGTGTGGATGTCCTCCGGTGCGAGCCCGTCCACCGGCACGATCGCCTCGGCCTCTGCGATCGTGAGGCGCCCGGCCGAGGCCATCGCGGGGTTGAAGTTGCGCGCGGTGCGGCGGTAGCGGAGGTTGCCGAGCTCGTCGGCGACCGAGGCGCGCACCAGCGCGACGTCGGCGGTCAGCGCCGGCTGGAGGACGTGGGGGACGCCGTCGAAGTCGCGCTCCTCGCGTCCCGCGGCGAGCTCGGTCCCGGCGCCGACCGGGGTGTAGAACGCCGGGATGCCGGCGCCACCGGCCCGGATCGCCTCCGCCAGCGAGCCCTGGGGGATCAGCTCGTACGCGATCGCCCCGCTCATCGCCGCCTCGACGGCCTCCGGGTTCGAGGTGAAGAACGAGCAGATGCCCTTGCGGATCCGGCCCTGGCGGAGCAGCACACCCAGTCCGCGACCCGGCTCGCCGATGTTGTTCGAGATGATCGTCAGGTCGGTGGCGTCGGAGTGGTGGACGAGCGCCTCGATCAGGGTCAGCGGCTGGCCGACGAGGCCGAAGCCGCCGACCATGATCGTGTCGCCGTCCCGGATCGCCTGGACCGCCTCGGTCGCGGTGGTGCGGGTCGCCGCCATGGCGGGATTCTCGCAGCCCCGGCTGGTCTTTGGTGTGCGCCGGCCACCGTGCGCGGCCCCCGGAGTGGGCGTACCTGGGTTCGAACCAGGGACCCCTCGCGTGTGAGGCGAGTGCTCTACCGCTGAGCTATACGCCCGGGGTGCGGGAACGGTAGCGGACCACCGGTTCGCGGGTCCCGGCTCGCCGCGGTGGCCGCGGAGGACGGAGTGGGGGGGATTCGAACCCCCGAGACGAGTCAACCCCGCCTACACGATTTCCAATCGTGCTCCTTCAACCACTCGGACACCACTCCAGCGGGCCGGAGCATACCGTCGCGCCGGCGTTCGCCTCGCCGATAGCGGAACGCGCATCGAGACGGGGGCGGACATTTTCGGCCCGGGCCGAAAATGTCCGCTTCGCGCTCGAGAAAGCGTGGACGGATCTCCGCAGCTGTGCGGTCTGCCGGGTTCGTGAGCGGCGGCCTAACGCCATGCCGGCACGCAGCGGTTTGACCGGACGGACTTTTTCGGCCCGGGCCGAAAAAGTCCGCTTGGGGCCCTGAGTCGAGGAGTTGGGTCCGGCGCCGGGTGCGCCCGCGGGATCAGTCCGCGGGGATGCCGGTGCCGATCGGGCAGGCGACGCCGGTGCCTTGCAGGCCGCAGTAGCCGTTCGGGTTCTTCGTCGGCGCGAGGTACTGCTGGTGGTACTCCTCAGCGTAGTAGAACGTGTCGAGCGGGCCGATCTCCGTGGTGATCGGGCGGCGGCCGGCGGCGTCGAGCGCCTGCTGGTACGCGTCGCGGGAGGCGAGCGCCGTCGCGAGCTGCGCGTCGGTCGTGGTGAAGATCGCAGATCGGTACTGCGAGCCGATGTCGTTGCCCTGCCGGTCGCCCTGGGTCGGGTCGTGCTCCTCCCAGAAGACCTTGAGGATCTGCTCCGTCGAGATCCGCGTCGGGTCGTAGACGACGAGCACGGCCTCGGTGTGCCCGGTCAGGCCGGTGCAGGTATCGCGGTAGGTCGGGTTGCGCTGCGTGCCACCCGCGAAGCCGACGGCCGTCGTGTACACGCCCGGCAGCTGCCAGAACATGCGCTCA
>JAUMCA010000122.1:0-32671 GCA_032119475.1 Thermoleophilia bacterium
TGAGCTTCCTCAAGATCGGCGACCGCGCCGCGGGCGCGATCAAGTCGGGCGGCACCACGCGCCGCGCGGCCAAGATGGTCATCCTCGACGTCGACCACCCGGACATCGAGCAGTACGTCCGCTGGAAGGTCGTCGAGGAGACGAAGGTCGCCGCGCTGGTCGCGGGCTCGAAGATGCTCAACCGCCACCTCAACGCCGTCCTCGCGGCGACGCAGGAGGGCGAGGGTGACGATCGCTTCGTGGCGCGCGAGAACCCGGCGCTGGCGCAGGCCGTCCGCGGCGCCCGCGCCGCCGGCGTGCCCGACGCGTCGATCCAGCGCACGATCGACCTGGCCAAGCAGGGCGTCAAGGAGCTGCACATCGACGAGTACGACACGGACTGGCAGGGCGAGGCGTACCTGACCGTGTCGGGCCAGAACTCGAACAACTCCGTGCGCATCACGAACGCGTTCATGGAGGCGGTCGAGGCCGATCGCGAGTGGCCGCTGTACGACCGCACCGAGCTGCAGAAGGCGGAGCAGCAGGGCCGCGAGCCCGCGGCGTCCCGCACCCTCCGCGCCCGCGACCTGTGGGATCAGATCTGCGAGGCGGCGTGGCTGTGCGCCGATCCGGGCGTCCAGTTCCACGACACGACCAACGAGTGGCACACGTGCCCGACCGACGGCCCGATCGTCGCTTCGACCACGAGCTGTTCCGCCACGCGAGCCGCCTGTGGACGATCGTGCTGGAGATCTCGGTCCTGATGGCCCAGTTCCCGAGCCGCGAGATCGCCGAGCGCTCGTTCGAGTACCGCACGCTCGGCCTCGGCTACGCGAACCTCGGCGCGCTGTCGATGCAGCGCGGCATCGCCTACGACTCCCCGGAGGCGTACGCCTTCTGCGGCGCGGTCAGCGCGATCATGCACTTCACGGCGCTCGCCACGAGCGCCGAGCTGGCCGCGGAGCAGGGCGCGTTCTCCGGCTACGAGCGCAACAAGGACGACATGCTGCGCGTCGTGCGCAACCACCGGCGCGCCGCCTACGCGGCCGCCGCGGGCGAATACGAGGGGCTGACGGTCACGCCGGAGGGCATCGACGCGGCCTTCTGCGAGCCAGAGCTGCTCGAGGTCGCCCGCTACGAGGCCGACCGCGCGGTCGCCCTCGGCGAGACGCACGGCTTCCGCAACGCCCAGGTCACCCTGATCGCGCCGACCGGCACGATCGGCCTCGTCATGGACTGCGACACGACCGGCATCGAGCCGGACTTCGCGCTCGTCAAGTTCAAGAAGCTCGCCGGTGGCGGCTACTTCAAGATCGTCAACGCCTCGGTGCCGCCGGCGCTCGCGCACCTCGGCTACGCGCCGGAGCAGGTCGATGACATCGTCCGCTACTGCGTCGGCTCCGGCTCGCTCGAGGGCGCGCCCAACGTCGGCGCGGATGCCCTGCGCGGCTTCGGCTTCACGGAGCCGATGCTGCAGGCCGTCGAGGCGGCGCTGCCGACCGCGTTCGACATCCGCTTCGCGTTCACGCGCTACTCGGTGGGCGACGACGCGATCGTCGAGGAGCTCGGCATCGACCGCGAGGACCTCGACGCCCCGGGCTTCGACCTCCTGGCCGCGCTCGGCTTCACCGACGCGGAGATCGACGAGGCCAACACGTACATCTGCGGCACGATGACCGTCGAGGGCGCTCCGCACCTCAAGGATGAGCATCTGCCGGTGTTCGACTGCGCCAACCAGTGCGGTCGCCTCGGCACCCGTGCGATCCGCGCACTGGCGCACGTCGAGATGATGGCGGCGGCGCAGCCGTTCCTGTCCGGTGCCATCTCGAAGACGATCAACCTGCCGGCCTCGGCGTCGATCGCCGACGTCGCGGAGTGCTACCGCGTCTCGTGGAAGAAGATGGTCAAGGCCAACGCGCTGTACCGCGACGGCTCGAAGCTGTCGCAGCCCCTGTCGGGCGCGGCCGCCGAGGCCCTCGACGTCGGCGCCGAGTTCGAGGTGCCGGCCGAGCTGCCGAGCGCGGAGCAGGTCGCCGAGCGCATCGTCCAGGTGATGGGCGAGCGCCGCCGGCTCCCGCACCGCCGGGCCGGCTACACCCAGAAGGCCACGCTCGCGGGGCACAAGGTGTACCTCCGCACCGGCGAGTACGAGGACGGCACCCTCGGCGAGATCTTCATCGACATGCACAAGGAGGGCGCGGCCTACCGCTCCCTGATGAACTCGTTCGCCATCGCGGTGTCGCTGGGTCTCCAGCACGGCGTGCCGCTCGAGGAGTTCGTCGACGCGTTCGTCTTCACGCGGTTCGAGCCGAACGGCATGGTCGTCGGCAACGACAAGATCAAGATGTCGACGAGCGTGATCGACTACATCTTCCGCGAGGTCGCGATCTCGTACCTCGACCGCAACGATCTGTCGCACGTCGACGATCAGGATCTCCGTGGCGACGATGTCGGCACGCCGAAGTCCGAGCGGCTCGACCGAACCGTGACCGCCGTCGCCACGACGCCCGTCGAGCCGGTGCCGGCCGGTGCCGGCGTCGAGGCGCAGGCCCGCATGCAGCAGCGCCCCGCGCCGCTGCTGACGGAGCGCGACGAGGCCCGCCTCAAGGGCTACGAGGGCGATGCCTGCGGCAACTGCGGTCAGATGACCCTGGTCCGCAACGGCACGTGCCTCAAGTGCATCAGCTGCGGCGAGACGAGCGGCTGCTCCTGAGCCTCCAGCTCAGCGTGTGAACCGTCGAAGGGGCGCCTCCCGGCGCCCCTTCTGCGTTCTCCCTGCGCAGGGCTGACCAATGGACCGGAGCGACGACGACGGGCTGGATCATCACCGGGGCCACGTGGCTCACGACGACCTGTCCGAACGGCACTGTGCAGAACACGCCGTGCTGAGCAGTCGCGCGACGCGTGGCAGCGCGGGCCGCGACGCCGGGCCGTAGGCTTCCGTCCGGAGTCCGACGAGGGAGACCGATGGCCGACACCTTCAAGGCGCTGATGCTGCGCGAGTCCGACGACGGCGTGGCCGTCGCGATCGAGGACGTGCCCGTCGCCGATCTGCCCGAGGGGGAGGTCCTGGTGCGGGTCGAGCACTCGACGCTCAACTACAAGGACGGCCTCGTCGTCGACGGCAACAAGGGGCGCCTCGCGCGCAACTTCCCGCACATCCCCGGCATCGACCTCGCCGGCGTGGTGGAGGAGTCGACCGACGCCCGCTACGCCGTGGGTGATCGCGTCGTGGTGACCGGCTGGCACATGGGCGAGCGCTACTGGGGCGGGTTCTCCGAGCTGCAGCGCGTCCGCGCCGACTGGCTCGTGCACGTGCCGGAGGCGATGACGACGCGCCAGGCGATGGCGGTCGGCACGGCCGGCCTGACCTCGATGTTCGCGCTGATGGCGCTCGAGGAGCACGGCCTCGCGCCGGGCGACGAGCGCCCCGTCCTCGTGACGGGCGGCGCCGGCGGGGTCGGCTCGGTCGCGATCGCGCTGCTCAAGCGCCACGGCTACCGCGTCGCGACGAGCACCGGCCGCCCGCAGCTCGCCGACTACCTGACGGGGCTCGGCGCGGACGAGATCATCCCGCGCGAGGAGCTCGCCGAGGCGTCGACCGCCCCGCTCGAGTCCGAGCGCTGGTCCGGCTGCATCGACGCCGTCGCGGGGTCGACGCTATCGCGCGTGATCCGGCAGATGGGGCGGGGTGGCAGCATCGCCGCCTGCGGCCTCGCGGGCGGTGCCGCGTTCGAGGGCAACATCATGCCCTTCCTGCTGCGCGGGGTGAACCTGCTCGGCATCGACTCCGTCGCCATGCCGTACGAGCGGCGGGTCGTCGCGTGGAACCGCGTCGCGCAGGAGCTCGATCTCGGCCTGCTCGACCGCATGACGGCCGGCTGCCGCCTCGAGGACGTGCCCGCGCAGGCGGCCGCGATCCTCAAGGGCCAGGTGCAGGGTCGGCTCGTGGTGGACATCGCGTGACCCACGTCGCCGTGATCGGCGGGGGCGTGGTCGGGCTCGCCTGCGGGTGGTCGCTGGCGCAGAGGGGCGTCGAGGTGACGATCCTCGAGCGGTCGACGATCGGCGAGGGCGCGTCGAAGGGCAACACGGGCTGGGTATCGCCCACGATCTCGACGCCGCTCGCATCGCCCGGCACGCTGGCGATGGGCCTGAAGAGCGCCCTCGATCCGAACGGCGCCCTGGTGATCCGCCCGGAGCTCGACACGCGCTGGATGCGGTGGCTGTGGTCGTTCCGCGCGGCCGCCTCGCGCGAGCGGTTCCTGCACGGGGTCGAGGCGCTCCACAACCTCAACCGCCGCACGTTCGAGATCCTCGACGCGTACGCCGCCGACGGCGTGCCGTTCGAGATGCACGGCGGCGGCATCCTCGTGCTCGGCAAGACGGAGAAGGGCATCTCGTGGTTCGCGCCGGTCTTCGAGGATCTGCGCAAGATCGGCTTCGAGGGCCAGATCGAGGAGCTGACGCTCGAGGCCGCCAAGGAGATCGAGCCCGCGCTGTCGGACGACATCAAGTTCGTCATCCGCACGACGATCGACCGCTACGTGCAGCCGCAGACCCTGATGCGCGGGCTCGCGGACCGGCTGATCGAGCAGGACCAGGACGTCCGCGAGGGCGTCTCGGTGCAGGGACTGCGCCGCACGCCGGCCGGCTGGGAGGTCGACACCGACCAGGGCCCCGTGGCCGCGGATCGCGTCGTGGTCGCCACGGGCGCGCAGAGCCCTGCGCTCCTGCGCCCGCTCGGCCTCGACGTGCCGATCGTGCCCGCCAAGGGCTACTCGATCACGCTGCGCGGCGAGGGCACGCGCCCGTCGCAGGCGCTGTACATGACCGAGGCGAAGATCGGCGTGTCGGGCTTCGACGAGGGCGTCCGCATCGCCGGCGTGTTCGAGCTGCCCGGCAAGGACCTCGAGGTCGATCAGCGCCGGCTCGGCGTGGTCGTCGAGCAGGCCTGCTCGTACCAGAGCGACTGGCACCCGTCGACCACCGCGGCGAGCGGGGAGGGGTGGGCCGGCTGGCGCCCCGCGACGCCGGACTCGCTGCCGCTGCTCGGCCCGGTGCCGGGCTACGACGGGCTGTACCTCGCCACCGGCCACGGCATGCTCGGCGTCACGCTCGCGCCCAGCACCGGCGCGCTGATCGCCGAGATGATCGTCGACGGCGCGCAGCCCGACTGGGTCGAGCCGATGCGCCCCGACCGCCGATTCTGACCAGGAGGATCCCGCCATGGCGCTTCACGTCTGCAACCACCCGCTCGTCCAGCACAAGATCGCCCTGCTGCGCGATGCCTCCACGTCCACCCGCGACTTCCGGGCGCTGTCATCGGAACTCGCCGGCGTCCTCGCCTACGAGGCGACGGGTGACCTCGGGCTCGAGGACGTGACGGTGACGACGCCGATCAAGGAGACGATCGGCCGCAAGGTGACCGGCAAGAAGGTCGGCGTCGTGCCGATCCTGCGCGCGGGCGTCGGCATGCTCGACGGCGTGCTCGCCATGATCCCCGTCGCCCGCGTCGGCTTCCTCGGCGTCTACCGCGACGAGGACACGCTGCAGCCCGTCTCGTACTACGAGAAGCTGCCGGGGGAGCTGCAGGACCGGCTGATGCTGATCCTCGACCCGATGCTCGCCACAGGCGGCTCGGCGTCGTACGCCGCGCAGGTCTGCAAGGACCGCGGCGCCAAGCAGGTCAAGCTCCTGTCGATCATCGCCGCGCCCGAGGGCGTGGAGCGGATGCAGGCCGACCACCCCGACGTCGACATCCACGTCGCCTCGCTCGACGAGTGCCTCAACGAGCACGGCTACATCGTCCCGGGGCTCGGCGATGCCGGCGACCGGCTGTGGGGCACGCGCTAGGCCGCTAGCGGGAGGGCCAGGCCAGCCGGATCGCCGCGGCCAGCAGGAAGGCCGGGAGCGTCGCCCCGATCGCGCCGTCGAGGAGCGGGCTGACGTGGTCCGCGACGCCGAGGATGCGCGTGGGGCTGCACCACTGGTAGAGCAGGAAGCCGGCCAGCCAGGCGACCAGCGTGCCGAGCGGGGCCGGCCGACGCAGCCGGTCGGCGAAGACGGCGCCGAACAGCGGCACGAACAGCGCGCCCAGCAGGTACAGGAAGTCGAAGAAGCGGTCGAGCGAGATGGCGAGCGCGCCGGCGGTGACGATGACGCCGACCGCGATCACCAGCGGCGCCTGCGGCGCGCGCGGCGCGAGGTTCCGCATCGAGACGGCGGTCGAGTAGACGTTCGCGAACGCCTTCTCCGTCTCGTCGACGACGAGGATCGCGGCGGCGGCGAGGCCGAGCGGCAGCGCGACCATGATCGCCACCACGTCCTCGGCGGATTGCAGCGCTGCGCCCTGCGCGGCCGATAGCGCGCCGATCAGGAAGATCGCCGTGCTCGCGATCAGGAAGCCGATACCGGCACCGGCGGCGGCGCCCGGCACCGACTTCGCGAAGCGCGTGTAGTCGGGCACCAGCGGCTGCCAGGAGGCCGAGTTCGCGACGACCAGGTCGACGGCGGCCATCAGCCCGATCCCGCCGGCCGCGACGGTCACGAGGTCCGCGTCGGCGCCGTCGACGAGCACTCGCACCAGCAGGTAGACGACGGCCACCGCGACGAGCGGCGTCATGAAGCGGCGGAGGATCCGCCGGGCGACCGTCTCCGGGCCCAGCACCGCCATCGTGGTCGCGAGCACGCCCGCCGCGATGGCGTACGGCCAGCGCTCGCCCGACCCGACGACCGCCCGCGCGGCCTCCGCGATGACGAGGATCTCGAAGATGCCCCAGCCGAAGCCCTGGGCGACGTTGAGGGCGGTGGGGACGTACGAGCCGCGCACGCCGAGCGCGCGGCGCAGCACGACCATGCCCGGCTGGCCGGAGGCGGCGCCGAGCGCGCCGGCCGCGGCGAGCATCGCCCCGCCGATCACGCCGCCGATGCCGATGGCGATCAGCGCGCGCGTCGTGCCGGCCCCGTAGGCGATCAGACCGGCGCCGGCGACGACGCCCAGCAGGCTGATGCCCATGTTCGACCACAGGATGCCGACGTCGAAGCCGCTCAGATGCCGCCGCGACGGCGGGATCGGCTCGGTGATCGGGGTGGTGCGATCCACGGGGTCAGTCCCGATCTGCCCGTATGCCGAGCGCGCTGCCGTCGACCAGGCGATCGGCAGCAGCGTCCCCGACGACCTCCGCCGCGAGAGCGCGGGCCTCGTCGAGGCGCACGCGCGAGCGGCGCCCGTGGCCGTCGGAGCCGATCAGGTCGACGAGGCCCTCCGCGAGCAGGCGGCGCGCCTCGACGTCGCTGCCGGGTCCGTCCTCGCCGGTCAGCCCGGTGGCGTCGATCTGGAGCAGCGCCCCGGCGGCCTTCATCCGCTCCGCGAAGGCGAGGTCGTGGTCGCCGCGCCAGCAGGCACGTCGCTCGGGGTGCGCGAGGATCGGCGTCAGTCCCTCGGCGCGGATGCGTCGCACGAGGCGCTCCATCGTCGCGTCGCCGTGCCACGGCATCGCCTGCGGTCCGTCCATCAGGACGATCTCCGTGCCCTCGACCCGGAAGCGGGCGATGTCGTCGGCGGCGCGCAGCCGCGCGGGGCGCGCCGTCACCTCGAAGCCGAGACGCAGGTCGATGCCCGCGGGCACCCGCTCCTGCAGGCGCGCGAAGTTGCGGCGAATGCGGTCGAGACGCTCGGCCGACGCGTTCCAGTCGCGGAACGGCGGCACGACGTGGGGGGTGGCGAAGAGGACGCGCGTGCCGGCGTCGCGGGCCTCGGTGACGAGCGCGATCGCCTCCTCGAGGGTCTGGGCGCCGTCGTCGACGCCGAACACGACGTGCGAGTGGCAGTCGACGTACACGGGATCAGTCTGCCACCGGCCGCTCGGGGAGGCCGCGCTCGCCGATGCGTGCGCAAGACTCCGTCGCGTGCTCGTCCTGCTCCCGCCGAGCGAGGGGAAGGCGGATCCGGTCCGCGGTCGCCCGGTCGACCTCGCACGCCTCTCCTTTCCGTCGCTGACCGCGGAGCGCGAGCGCCTGCTCGACGCGGTGCTGCGCGAAGCCCCGGCCGTGCCCGCGCGCGATCTCTACACGGGCGTGCTGTACGCCGCCCTCGATCTGTCCACGCTGCCGGCGGCCGCCCAGCGTCGGGTGGTGATCATCTCCGCCCAGTTCGGCGCCGTCCGGCCGGGCGACCGGATCCCGCGCTACAAGCGGGTCATCGACGCTCCGGCGTGGCGGCCGCTGCTCGCGCCGGAGCTCGACAGGGCCGCCCTGCGTGGCGTCGTGCTCGACTGCCGCTCGGCGGCCTACGCGTCGGCGTGGCACCCGCCGGGCGGTCGGACGGCCCACGTGGCCGTGGTGCGCGAGCTCGACGGCGACCGCACCGTCGTCTCGCACGACGCGAAGCGCACCCGCGGCCTCGTCGCGCGCCACGTCCTGGCCAGCGGCGCCCGTCCGCGCACGGTCGAGGCACTCGCGGACCTCGTCGCGGAGGCGTTCCCCGTGGAGCTCGATCCGCCCGAGCGCAACGGCCGCCCGTGGCGGCTGAACGTCGTCACCTGACGTGGCGTCCGGAACCCTTAATGAAACAAAGGGGCCAGGCCCCTTTGTTTCATTAAGGGATGGGGTGGATGCGGGTGGTGTGACGGAGCGGCGCGTCCCGCGTGCGCTCGGCGTGCGCGCGTCGGCCCCGCCGAGCCGTCCCTAGAGGTGCTCGGCGAGGGCGGCCAGCGTGCGCACGCCGAGCGGGTCGGACGCGTCGCGGCACGGGTGGATGGCGACGTGGTCGGCGCCGGCGGCGTGATGGGCCCGCAGGCGCTCGGCGATCGACGCGGCGTCGCCCCAGAACACGAGCGCATCGACGAGGGCGTCCGACCCGCCGTCGGCGACGTCGGCCTCGTCGAAGCCCAGCCACAGCAGGTTGTTGACGTAGTTCTCCGCCTGCAGGTACCACGCGATCTCAGCGCGGGCGATCGCGC
Organism: Thermoleophilia bacterium; assembly: GCA_032119475.1. Classification (GTDB taxonomy): domain Bacteria; phylum Actinomycetota; class Thermoleophilia; order Gaiellales; family F1-60-MAGs149; genus F1-60-MAGs149. The sequence continues at coordinate 8,943 of JAUMCA010000122.1, forward strand.
GCGCCGTCACCGGGTCGGATTCGAGGACGACCTTGTGCTCCACGCACAGCAGCGCGTCCGGTCCCATCTCCTCGCGCGCGCGACGGGTGTGGTCGACGGTCACGAGGTACGGGTGCGCGCCGAGCGTGCGCTCGGCCGCGAGACGCAACATGGCGGGGCGCAGGCCGGCGAGGATCGTCCGGACCGGCTGCGTCGGGTCGACCGCGTCGTCGGCCTCCGCCATCGCGTCGAGGTAGGCGCGCATCGTCGCGACGGGCTTCCGGTACGTGTGTCCGCGCGCGTCGATCATCGGCCGGTGGCTGACGCCGAGCCCGAGCACGAAGCGGTCATCGGACGCATCGGCCAGCGTGCGGGCGGCCTGCACGCTGGCTCGGGCGTCCCGCGACCAGATGCTCGCGATGCCCGTGGCGACGTTGATGCGCGTCGTGGCGTCGAGCAGGATCGCGGCGTTGACGAACGCCTCGCGGCTGTCGAGCGTCTCGGGGTACCAGAGGCAGCCGTAGCCGAGTGCCTCGGATTCGCGGGCGGCGACGCGTGCCGCGCGGGCGGGAGCCGAGGCGTAGCCGAAAGACCAGGCACCCCACCGGCCGACGGCCTGGCGGACGTGCTTCCGTTGGGAGGCGAGCTCGTCGGACATGGCGCAGACGGTATCAGCGGCGTGTCGTCGGGGCCGGCCGCCTACGTCCTCGCGCCACCCTCCTCCAGCAGCCGCGCCGCTGTCCCGTCGTCGACCTGCGCGAAGTCGTCGTACCAGAAGCCGACGGCCCGGAAGTCCGGGGGGAGCAGGGGGACCACGACGGCATCGGCGACGCCCGCGAGGCGGGTGGCACCGTCGACGGAGCCGACCGGCGCGGCCACGATCACGCGTGCCGCGCCCCGCGCGCGGGCGCTGGCGACCGCCGCCGCGGCCGTCGCGCCCGTCGCGAGGCCGTCGTCCACGATCACCGCGGTGCAGTCGGCGAGGTCGCGCGGCGGGGTCGCCCCGCGCAGGCGTCGACCGCGTCCGACGAGCTCCGCCTCGGCGCGGGCCGTCGCGTCCCGCAGATCCGCGGGTGGGATGTCCAGCGCCGCGATCATCTGCGGATCGACGACCTCGACGCCGCCCTCCGCGACGGCGCCGATGGCGAGCTCCGGGTTCCCCGGGGCGCCGATCTTGCGGACGACGATGATGTCGAGCGGCGCCTCCAGCGCCTCGGCGACCGCGGCGGCGACCGGGATCCCGCCGCGCGGCAGCGCCAGGATCACGGGGAAGGCCGGCTGCGCGGCCGCCACGTGGGGTGCCAGCAGCCGCCCGGCTTCCGCGCGGTTCGCGTAGCGCTCCATGCCTTCACCGTATATCCGCTCGCGGGGCCGTGACCGTGTCGGTCCCGGTACCCTCGACGGCCATGACCGCCGCGATCCGACACGCGAACGTGACGGATCGCGTCGACGTGCTCGTGGTCGGCGCCGGCATCGCCGGTTTGACCGCCGCTGCCGCCCTGGGGGCGCGTGGCGTGGACGTGCTGGTGCTCGAGGGGCGCGACCGCGTCGGCGGTCGCGCCTGCAGCCTGCCGACCGCCGGTGGGGCGATCGATCTCGGACCGAGCTGGTTCTGGCCCGGCGAGCCGCTGACGCAGGCGGCGGGTGAAGCGCTGGAGGTGGCGACGTTCGCCCAGCATCTCGTGGGCGATGCCATGTACGAGGCGCCGGGCACGGGTGTCCAGCGGATCGCCGGCAATCCGATCGACGTGCCGGCCTCCCGCTTCAACGCAGGCGCGCAGGATCTGGCTGAGCAGCTCGCCGACCGGCTGGGCCGCGAACGGGTGCGCATGGGGGAGGTCGTATCCGCGATCACGGTGACCGCCGACGGGGTCCGCGTCGACGCGCAGGCCGTGCGTGCGCTGGCCGATCAGGTCGTCGTCGCGCTGCCACCGGCGCTCGCGGCGTCCGAGATCGCGTTCGCGCCCGATCTGCCGCTCGATCTCCGTGCCGCGGCCGAGGGCACGGCGGTGTGGATGGGGGACATGGTCAAGGCCGTCGCGGTCTTCGCCGAGCCACGCTGGCGCGATGCGGGGCTGGCGGGGTCGGCGATCAGCCACGTCGGGCCGTTTCGCGAGTTCCACGACCACAGCGGGCCCGGCGGGAGGCCGGCGGCGATCTTCGGGTTCGCGCCGTCGGCCGCCTTCGCGAACGCCGACGAGACGGCGATCCGCGAGGCCTTCGCAGCGCAGCTCTCCCGCCTGTTCGGCGTCACGGCGGCCGAACCGCTCGAGGTGCACGCGCTCGACTGGAGCCGCGAGCGCCTCACGATGCCCGCCGACGGCCACGCCCGCTCGACGGCGGGATTCGGCGCGCCGGTGTTCCAGCGACCGATCCACGGTCGCGTACAGCTGGCGGCCACGGAGACGGCGGTCACGCACGCGGGGCACATCGAGGGGGCGATCCGGGCCGGGGAGGACGCCGCGGCGCGGGCACGCGTCGCCCTTTCGGCCGCCGATGCCCCCGGCGTGGAGAGCGGGTAGCGGGAATCGAACCCGCATCACAGGCTTGGAAGGCCAGTGCTCTACCGTTGAGCTATACCCGCGGGTCGCCGTGGGGGCGGCGGCGAAGCGCCATTCTATGCGGGTTTCCGGACTGCTTACGGACGTTTTACATCTTTTAGTCACGAATCGCTTGCATTCGTGACTAAGTCGTGTATAAATCTTGGCAACGTCCCTCTCGTCCGAAAGGCCCACCGATATGGCCATCGTCCGACCGACCGATACCGATGAGTCCCTCGTCGCTCGCACTGCCCAGGGCGACACGGATGCCTACGCCGAGCTGTACCGGCGCTACCTGCCCGTCGTCCGGGCCTTCGCGCGCCGCCGCACCGGCGACGTCGACCGCGCCGACGAGCTGACGCAGGAGATCTTCCTCGACGCCTGGCGCAGCGCCGGCCGCTACGACCCCAAGGTCGCTCCCGTCGCCGCGTGGCTCCGCACGATCACCGCGCGTCGCGCCGTCGACTGGACCCGCCGCGCCGCCGTCCGCCCGCCGCTCGCCCAGCACGAGGGTCGTGAGCTGATGGAGGAGTCGAAGGACAGCGAGCTCGTCGACCGCATGGACTTCACGGACGCGCTCAAGGACCTGCCGGAGGCCCAGCGCGAGACGCTCGCGCTCGCCTTCTACGGCGACCTCACCTACCCCGAGATCGCGGAGCGCACCAACACGCCGCTCGGCACCGTCAAGAGCCGCGCGCTGCTCGGCATGCGCCGCCTCGCGACGATGGCCGCCGCCACGGACGCCCGTCCGAACATGGCACAGTAGGAGTCCCGATGAGCGATTCCCCCGTCCTCGTCACCGGCGCGACCGGCTTCATCGGCGGCCGCCTGACGCGCCGTCTGGTCAGCGCGGGCGTTCCCGTGCGCGCCCTGGTGCGCAGCGCCTCCGCCGAGGTGGCGCCGGGTGCCGAGATCGTCGTCGGCGACCTCACCGACCACGCCTCGCTGGCCGCCGCCTGCGAGGGCGCGTCGGCCGTCATCTCGTGCGCCGCGATCACCGGCGACAAGAAGGCGCCTCCCGGCGGCTACGACGTCGTCAACGCCGACGGCATCATCGCGCTCGCCCACGCCGCCACGAAGGCCGGTGTCGGGCGCCTGATCCACTTCGGCGGCATCGACACCGCCGGCGCCTCCCCGGGTCCGTACCTGGCCGGGCGTCGACGCGGGGAGGAGGGGCTCAAGGCGGCCGGTGTGCCGTGGACGATCCTCCAGCCGTCCGTCCAGTTCGGCCCGAAGTCGCCGTTCATCAGCGCGATGGCCGGCCTCGTGAAGGGCCCGATCGTGCCCGTCGCGGGCAACGGCCGCACGCGCATCCAGATGATCCACGTGGACGACGTCTGCCGCGCGGCCCACGAGTGCCTTGCCGGTGACGCGCGCCTCGGTCGCTACATCGAGCTCGGCGGCCCCGCCGCGCTCGAGTACGACCACGTGCTCGACATCATCGGCAGCGCGATGGGCAAGGCGAAGGTCCGCAAGATCCACGCGCCGATGGGCATCGTGAAGCTGCAGGCCAAGCTGCTGCAGGTGCTGCCGAACCCGCCGGTCACGCCGGCCGCCGTGGAGCTGCTCGAGCGCGACAACGTCGCCGCGAGCCTCGACGGGGTGGAGCAGGAGTTCGGCTTCCAGCCGGTCGGCTTCGCCGAGCACGTGCGCTCGCACGGCCTCGAGCTCTGATCCCGGATACTGGCGGCGCATGCCGCCGCTGATCCTCGCCTCGACGTCGCCGCAGCGGCGCGCCATCCTCGCCGGCCTCGGCGTCGAGTTCGAGGTGATTCCGTCCGGCTACGACGAGGTGCCGCTGCCCGGCACCCCGGAGGACGTCGTGCGGGCGCGCGCGCTCGGCAAGGCGCGCGCGGTCGCCGACGCCGACCCGCGCCGCCCCGTCATCGGGGTCGATACGGAAGTCGTGCTCGAGGCGGGGGAGGTGCTCGGCCAGCCGCCCGACGCCGCTGCGGCGCGCGCGATGCTGGCCGCGCTCGCCGGCCGCACCCACCGCGTGCTGTCCGGGGTCGCCGTGATCGGCACGGGCGAGCACGTCGCGCACGACGAGACCGCGGTGCGGCTGCGGCCGCTCGACGCGGCGGCGCTCGACGCCTACGTGGCGACAGGCGAATGGCGGGGGCGGGCGGGTGGCTACGCCATCCAGGAGGGCGGCGGCGGGCTCGTCGAATCGATCGACGGCGACTTCGACAACGTGGTCGGGCTTCCCGTGGCGCTGCTGCGCGCGCTCCTCGCCGCCGAGGGCGTTGTGCTGCCGCTGCCGGGAGGGAATGCCGCGAGCACGTAGAATCGGAGCGGGAGAAGCGGCGATTCCCGCCGCCAGGGAGCGTCCCATCGGCATCAGGAACTGGACCCTCGGCATCGGCAGCCGCGACATGGCGGTCGATCTCGGCACGGCCAACACGCTGGTCTACGTGCGTGGACGCGGCATCGTGCTGTCCGAGCCGTCCGTGGTCGCGCTCGACCAGATGACGCGAACCGTCCTGGCCGTCGGCATCGAGGCCAAGCGCATGCTCGGCCGCACACCCGCGTCGATCACCGCCATCCGGCCCCTCAAGGACGGCGTGATCGCCGACTTCGAGGTGACGGAGGAGATGCTCCGCCACTTCATCACGAAGGTCCACCAGAACCGCTGGGCGCACCCGCGCGTCGTCGTGTGCGTGCCCTCCGGCGTCACGGGCGTGGAGAAGCGCGCCGTCGAGGAGGCCGCGCTGTCCGCCGGCGCCCGCGTCGCCTACCTGATCGAGGAGCCGATGGCCGCCGCGATCGGCGCCGGCCTTCCCGTCTCCGAGCCGTCGGGGAACATGATCGTCGACATCGGCGGCGGCACCACCGAGGTCGCGGTGATCTCGCTGGGCGGCATCGTCGTGGCCCAGTCGATCCGCGTCGGCGGCGACGAGCTCGACGAGGCGATCGTCAAGTACGTGCAGCGCACCCACAAGCTCCTGGTCGGCTCCCAGACCGCCGAGCAGGTGAAGATCGAGGTCGGCAGCGCGTTTCCGCGCCCGGACGACGACATGCAGTGCGAGGTGCGCGGACGCGACCTCGTCACGGGTCTGCCGAAGACCGTGATCCTCAGCGCGACGGAGGTGCGCGGCGCCCTCGAGGAGCCCCTCGTGCAGATCATCGGCGCGATCAAGTCGACGCTCGACCAGACACCGCCGGAGCTCGCCGCCGACATCATGGACAAGGGCATCGTGCTGGCCGGCGGCGGCGCGTTGCTGACGCGCCTGGACGAGCGCATCCGGGCCGAGACGCAGATGCCGGTGCAGGTCGCGGAGTCGCCGCTGACCTGCGTCGCCGTCGGCTCCGGCCGCTCGCTGGACGAGTTCGAGGTCCTCGAGCGCATGCACATGAACCAGCGCAGCGCATCGCGCCGCCGGCGCTGAGTCGCCTCGGAATTGCGAGACTGACGGCCCCATGCAGTACGCCGACGCCCCGACGCCGCCGCAGCCCGATGGCCGGCCGCTGACCGCGGGCATCGTCGGCGCCTCCGGCTACGCCGGGCAGGAGCTGATCCGCATCCTGCGGGACCACCCGACGATCCGGCCCGCGGTCCTGCAGGCCCGATCGGAGCCGTTCGACCCGATCGAGCCCGCGGCGCTGGCGGACTGCGACGTCGTCTTCCTCGCGCTCCCGCACGGCGAGTCGCGCCCCCTTGGCGAGGAGCTGCTCGAGCGCGGGACCCAGGTCGTCGACCTCGGCTCCGACTTCCGCGTGGACGGCTGGACCTACGGGCTGCCCGAGCTGCATCGCGCCGACGTGCGCGTCGCCCGCGCGATCGCGAACCCGGGCTGCTATGCGACGGCCGCGATCCTCGCGCTCGCGCCGCTCGCGGCCGCGGGGCTGATCGACGGCCCCGTCCACCTCGACGGCAAGTCGGGCGTGACCGGCGCGGGCCGGACGCCGAGTGAGAAGACGCACCTGCCCGAGATCTACGCCGGCATCACGCCGTACAGCGTCACCGGCCACCGTCACCTCGCCGAGATCGAGCAGGAGATCGGCCGCCTCGCCGGCGCGGACCTGCGCGCGACCTTCGTGCCGCACCTGCTGCCCACCAGCCGCGGGCTGCTCGTGACCGCGCACGTGCGGCCCGTCGCGCCCCTGTCGCAGGCGGACCTCGACGACCTCTACGTCACGCGCTTCGGCGACGAGCCGTTCGTCCGCTACGGCGGCGTGCCCGCGCCGCAGAAGGTGAACGGCTCGAACGTCTGCTGGGTCAACGCCTGGGCGGACGGGCGCACCGGCACGGTCCTGATCGAGTCGGCGCTCGACAACCTCGTCAAGGGCGCCGCCGGGCAGGCGATCCAGAACGCGAACATCATGCTCGCGCAGGACGAGGCGGCCGGGCTCGCGGTGCAGGGTCTGTGGCCGTAGGCGTCGCGTATCCGCGTGGCTTCGCCGCGGCCGGCGTCACCGCGGGCATCAAGGCCTCCGGACGCCCCGACATCGCCCTCGTCGACGCGGGTCGCCCCGTGCCGGCCGCGGGTGTCTTCACCCGCAGCCGCACCGCGGCGCCGCCCGTGCTGCTGTCGCGCCGGCACCTCGACGACGGCGCGCTGCGCGCCGTGCTGGTCCAGAGCGGCAACGCGAACGCCGCGACCGGCGCGCGCGGGATCGCGGACGCCGAGGCCATGGCCGCCCGCGCGGCCACCGCGCTCGGCGCCGCGCCCCACGACGTGGCGGTCGCCTCGACCGGCGTGATCGGCGTCCCGCTGCCGATGGACGTCGTCCTGCCGGGCATCGACGCCGCGGTCGCCGCGCTCGGCGCGGACGACGCGGGAGCCGCGCTCGCGATCACGACCACCGACAACGCGCCGAAGACGGCGATGCGCGACGCCGGCCTCGCGCGCGTCGGCGGCATGGCCAAGGGAGCCGGCATGATCCGGCCCGACCTCGGCACGATGATCGCCGTGCTCACGACCGACGCCGCGCTCGACGCGACGCAGTGCGACCGCCTGCTGCGCGCGGCCGTCGATCGCACTTTCAACTGCATCACCGTGGACGGCTGCGCCTCGACGTCGGACACCGTCGTGCTGCTCGCCAGCGGCGAGGCCGGGCCGGCCGACGCTGACGAGGTGGCCGCTGCGGTGACCGCGGTCTGCGAGGACCTCGCCCTGCAGATCGTGCGGGACGGGGAGGGGGCGCGTCGCATCGCCCGCTGGGAGGTCACCGGCGCGGCGTCGGACGACGACGCCCGCACGCTGGCCTACGCGGTGGCGGAGGGCCAGCTCGTCCGGACCGCCCTCCACGGCGGGGATCCCAACTGGGGACGCATCATCGCGGCGCTCGGTGCCGCCGGCCCGGCCATCGACCCGGACCGCATCCGCATCGCGCTCGACGGCCACGAGCTCTGCCACGACGGCGTCGCCGTCCCGGTCGGCGACGCGACCGCGCTCGACGCCGCCGCAGCCGCGGCGACCGTGCCGTTCGCGATCTCCGTCGGCGACGGGCCGGGCTCGGCCGTCGTGTGGGGCTCCGACCTCTCGCAGGCGTACGTCGAGCTCAACGCGGAGTACACGACATGACCGGCGCCCTCGTCGCGAAGCTCGGCGGCAACGCGCTCGCACTCCTGCCCGACGCCATCGCGGCCGCCGACGGCCGCCCGCTCGTGCTCGTGCACGGCGGCGGGGCGCAGATCACCGCGCTGATGGAGCACCGGGGGATTCCGGCGCGGTTCATCGACGGCCGCCGCTTCACCGATCTGCCGACCCTGGCCTGCGCCCGCGTCGCCCTGGCCGACGTCTCCGACGAGCTGATCGCCGCGCTCCGCGACCTCGGCCGCGCGGCGACGCCCTTCCGCAACGGCGAGATCCTCACCTGCGCCCGCCGCGCCGACCTCGGTCTGGTCGGCGAGCCGACCGTCGTCGACCCCGAGCCCCTGCGCGCGACGTGGTCGGCTGACCGCATCCCGCTGATCGCACCGATCGGGCGCGACGGCGACTCGCCGCGGCTCCTCAACGTCAACGCGGACGACGTCGCCTCCGCCGTGGCCGTGGCGCTGCAGGCCGACGAGCTCGTGTTCCTGTCCGATGTGCCCGGCGTCCTCGATGAGCATGGCGCGGTACTCGCGGCGATCTCCGCCGCCGCGCCCCCGACGGTCAGCGGCGGCATGCTCCCGAAGCTCGAGGCCTGCGCGAACGCCCTCGCGGGCGGTGTCCGCGCCGTGCGCATCGGGGCCGGCACCGAGGTGCGCCCGTGAGCATCGGGGACCGCGGCGAGCGCGTGATGATGGCGAACTACCCGCCGCGTCCGCTCGCGCTCGTGCGCGGCGATGGCTGCTGGGTCTGGGACGACGCCGGCACGCGCTACCTGGACCTGATCGCCGGGATCGCCGTCGTGACCCTCGGACACGGGCATCCCGCACCGATCCGCGCGCTCGCTGAGCAGGCTGCCGTGCTCGACCACGTGTCGAACCTGTTCTGGACGGAGCCCGGCGTCGCCTTGGCCGAGCGCCTGTGCGCCCTCAGCGGCATGGCGCGGGCGTTCTTCTGCAACTCCGGCGCCGAGGCCAACGAGGCCGCCATCAAGCTGATGCGCCGGCACGGGCGCGAGACGGGCGGCGCGGCGAAGCACGAGATCGTCTGCCTCGAGGGCGCCTTCCACGGCCGCACGCTCGGGGCCCTGCAGGCGACGTGGGCGCAGCCGAAGAAGATCCCCTTCGAGCCGCTTCCGGCGGGGTTCGTCCACGTCCCGCGCGACGACGCGAGCGCGCTGCGTGCCGCCGTCGGCCCGCAGACCGCCGGCGTGCTGATCGAGCCGATCCAGGGCGAGGGGGGCGTCAACGTGATCGACGAGGCCGTCCTCGTGGCCGCGCGCGAGGCCTGCGACGCGCACGACGCGCTGCTCGTGTTCGACGAGGTCCAGACGGGCATCGGCCGCACGGGCGCGTGGTTTGCGTTCCAGCGCACGGGCGTGACGCCGGACGCGATCGCGCTCGCCAAGGGGCTCGGCTCGGGTCTGCCGATCGGCGCCCTGTTGTCTCGCGACCTGACGACGGGGTTCCAGCCCGGCGACCACGGCACCACCTACGGCGGCACGCCGGCGATCGCCGCCGGTGCGCTGGCCACGCTCGACGCGGTGGAGGCCGAGGGGCTCGTCGGGAACGCCGCGCGCATCGGCGGTCGCCTCGCCGACGGGCTGCGGGCGCTGCCGGGCGTCGCCGACGTGCGCGGAGCCGGCCTGCTCCTCGCCGTCGAGCTCGCCGATGGCGATGCCGCCGGTGTCGCCACGGGGCTGCGCGAGCGGGGCGTCCTGGTCAACGCCGTCACGGAGACCGCGATCCGCATCGCACCGCCGCTCGTCCTCGACGCCGAGCAGGCCGACCTCGCGGTCGCCGCGCTGCGCGACGTGCTCGCCGCGCGCGCCTGATCCGCTTGCGCCGCCCCGGAGGGTCGCGCACACTGCGGTCATGGACGCACGCCGCCTGTGGGACTACCTGACCTCCTTCGGACTGGGGTACTTCTTCGGGCTCGGAGCGCTGGCCCTCCTGCACTACCTGACCAACTGGCCCGAGACGTACGAGCGGGCGGCGGTGCTGGCGCTGCTCAGCGGCGCCGGCGCCGTCGGCACGCGGCTCTACAACCAGCGGCTCCAGTCCCCCGACGACGAGCGCTGAGCGGGGCTCCCACGCGCATCGTCGACCGCATCCGGCCCGCCGCCGGGCGTCCCGAGGGCGCGCTCGTCCTGCTCCACGGACGCGGTGCCGACGAGCACGACCTGGTGCCGCTGATCGAGGTGCTCGATCCGGATCAGCGCCTCGTCGGCGTGACCCCGCGCGCGCCGCGCCCGATGGCGGAGGGCGGCAGCCACTGGTACGACGTGCAGCGCGTCGGCTACCCCGACCCGTCGACCTTCATCGCCGCCGCCGAGGCCCTGTCCGACTGGCTGGACGACCTCCCCGAGCGCATCGACGTGCCTGAGGAGCGCATCGTCGTCGGCGGCTTCTCGCAGGGCTGCGTGATGGCCTACGCGCTCGCCCTCGGCGCGCTGCGCCCGCCGCCGCCCGCGCTCCTCGCGATGGTCGGCTTCATCCCGCACGTCGAGGGCTATCCGCTCGACCTCGCGTCCGACGATCGCCCCCCGGTCACGATCGTCCACGGGAGCCGTGATCCGATCATCGACGTGGCGTTCGGGCGCGCGGCGCGCGACGAGCTGCTGGCGGCCGGCCTGGACGTCGACTACCACGAGACGCCCGTCGAGCACACGATCGACTCCGCGTGGCTCGGACCCCTGCGCCACCAGATCCAGATGGCGCTGCGGCCGCCCGCCGTGGGCTGACCGTCAGGAGATCGCCGTCGCCGTCCAGGCGAGCGCCGGGCAGGTCATGCGCTCGCTGGTCGGCTCGGCCGGCGCCGTGGTGATCGTGCCCTTCTGGCCGGCGCGCACGGACGCGGCGAGCTCCGGCGTGGCCCGCAGGACGATGCGGCCGCGGCGGTCGACCCGCTCGCCGGCGGACGTCTCGACCTTCGTCGGGCGGACGATGATGCGCCCCTCGCCACCGACGGTGCCGGTCCAGACGACCGTGCCGGCGATCTTCAGCGAAACGCCGGTCGTCGTGCTGAGCGCATTGGGATCGGCCGGATCGAGGTTGACGATCGTCGCCTTGCGCAGCCACGCGTAGGGGTTGACGGTGCGGGTGCCGTAGTGGAGCTCGAAGTGGAGGTGGCACGGGGCCCCGACCGCGTCGCCGGTGTTGCCGACGTACGAGATGATCTGGCCCTCCTTGACGCGCGAGCCGTCGCGCAGGCCGGGCGCCATCGCGCCCTTGGCGCCGCGGCTGCCGTCCATGTGGATGTAGCGGTACCACGAGGAGCGTCCGCGCAGGGTGACCATCCAGCCGGAGCGGGAGCCGTAGTCGAGCTCCACGGTGCCGGGCACGACGGCGACGACCGGGGTGCCGCACGGGGCGAGGAGGTCGTTGCCCTCGTGGGAGCCCTGGCCGCGCGGCGCGCCGTAATCGTCCGTGTACTTCGCGCCGCCGACGACGGGGAAGAGGGTGAAGGGGGGCTCCTGAGCGCCCACCGCGGGCGCGGCGAGGAGGAGTCCGAGGATGGTCAGCGCAGCGATCCGCATGGCGTGGGGCCGAAGAACGGCTTGAGGGCAACCCTATCGCACGTCCGCCGGCACGGATGTAGCGCAGCCGGCCTGCAACGGAATCGCAATCATCGTGTCGATCCGCACGCGACCCTTGGTATGGTCCCCGCAATGGACGCGCCTGGGACGCCGCGGCCGGACCAGCACCCTCGCACCTGATGGCTCCCGCACCCCGTCGCACACCGCTCTACGACTGGCACGTGGAACTCGGCGCGCGCATGGTCGACTTCGCCGGCTGGGAGATGCCCGTCTACTACGTCGGCATCAACGAGGAGCATCGCGCCGTGCGCGCCCGCGCGGGTCTGTTCGACGTCTCGCACATGGGCCAGATCGAGGTCACCGGTTCCGGCGCGGAGGGCCTCCTCAAGAAGGCGCTCGCCAGCGACGTGACGCGCCTCGAGGAGGGGCAGGCCCAGTACTCGTTCCTGCTCAACGAGAAGGGCGGGATCGTCGACGATCTGATCGTCTACCGCCTGCCCGACCGCTGGCTGCTCGTCGTCAACGCGGGGAACACCGAGGCCGACTTCGCGCACCTGAAGGCCCTCAAACACCGCGGCGCGACGCTGGCCAACGTCAGCGACGCGACGGCGATGATCGCCCTGCAGGGCCCGGTCGCCCTCGAGCTGCTCGCCGACATCTGGCCGAAGAAGGCCGCCGCGCCGGACACGCTCAAGCCGTTCACGGCGATCGCGCGCGACGTCGCCGGCGTGCCGTGCCTCGTGGCCCGGACCGGCTACACCGGCGAGCCGGGCGTGGAGATCATGTGCGCCGCCGAGCGCGCCGGCGACCTCTGGGACGGCATCCTCGCCCGCCGCGAGCACGGCGTCGTCCCGAGCGGCCTCGGTGCCCGCGACACGCTGCGCCTCGAGATGGGCTACCCGCTGCACGGCCACGATATCGACGCCAAGACGACGCCGATCGAGGCCGGCCTCGGGCGCTTCGTGCACCTCGACGGGCGCGAGTTCGTCGGCAGCGCCGTCGTGGCGAAGCAGGTCGCGAAGGGCGTCAAGCGGCGCCTCGTGGGCCTGCGCCTCGTCGATCGGGCGATTCCCCGCGAGGGCTACGCGATCCTCGCCGACGGGTCGCCGGTCGGCAAGATCACCAGCGGCACCCTCTCGCCGAGCATCGATCGGGGCATCGGGCTCGGCTACGTCCCCGCCAACCTCGCCACGCCGGGCACCGTCCTCCAGGTCGACGTGCGCGGCCGCGTCCGCGACGCCGACGTCGTCCCCCTGCCGTTCTACAAGAAGGAGTCCTGACCCCCATGGCCGCTGCCGAGAGCTATCCCGCCGATCTCCGGTACCACAAGGATCACGACTGGGTCCGGGTGGACGGCGACGAGGCCGTGTTCGGCATCACGTGGCACGCCCAGGACGCGCTCGGCGAGGTCGTGTACTTCGAGCCGCCGGCGGTGAACTCCCACATCGACGCGGACGGCTCGTACGGCTCGCTGGAGTCCGTCAAGGCCGTCTCGGACGTCATCGCGCCGCTCGGCGGCACGGTCACCGCGGTCAACGACGCCGTCGTGGAGACGCCGGAGACCGTCAACGAGGACCCGTACGGCGACGGCTGGCTGATCCGCGTCCGCCTCGACGACCCGTCGGCGGTCGAGGGGCTGCTCGACGCGGCCGCCTACCAGGCGCTCCTCTAGCGCTCGCGCCATACTGGGCGGGATGGAACGGGACGCCTCCTGCCGCCGCTGTCGGGTGTACTGCGACTGGGTGATCGACCCGGTCGGGTGCCTCGGCTGCTCGCGCCTGTACGCGTACGACGCGCGGGACGGCCGCCGCTACGCCGGATGCGTCGAGCGCGTGCACGGGGCCGAGGTGGATCTGCGCGTGCTCGAGGCGTGCGCGGAGGAGGAGCGGCCGTTCGGCGGCCTGCGCGCCGGGCGCGTCCCGCTGCCCATCTGCCGCTCCGCCGTCGACTGCGCCTACCCACGCCGCGAGCCGGATATCGGCTGCGTCAACCCGGAGTTCCACGAGCCGCCGGAGGGCGGGCGGTTCGTGGTGGAGGTGCGGGACCGGGTCGGTGAATGAAAGGGGCCAGACCCCTTTCATTCACCGGTCTCCGATCGTCAGCTGCGTTCGCACGCTGCCGTGAATGAAAGGGGTCTGGCCCCTTTCATTCACCGACCGCGCTTCTTGACCCCCGCCGCATGCATCTTGCGCAGCGCCGTGATCTCGGCGGCGTCGGGGCCGGAACCCTCCGCGCCCGGGGTCTCGAGCAGCATCGGCAGGTCGCGGAGCGCGGGGTGGGAGAGGGTCACGGCGAGGCCCTTGCCCAGCTCGCCGGTGCCGACGTTGGCGTGGCGGTCGCGATTGGAGCCGCAGGCGGCCGCGGCGTCGTTGACGTGCAGGCAGCGCAGGCGATCGATGCCGATGCGCTCGTCCAGCTCCTCCACCAGCGCGTCAAGCTGCGCCGGATCGGTGACGTCGACGCCGGAGACGTAGGCGTGGCAGGTGTCGATGCACAGGCCCAGCCGGGGATGGCCGATGCCGGTGATGATCTGCGCGAGCTCGACCGGGTCGCGCCCGATCGTGCCGCCGGCCCCCGCGGAGTTCTCGAGCAGGAGCCACGGGCCGTCGAGGCGCCCGAGGGCGTCCTCGAGCTCCGCGACGACCTGCGGGAGCACGGCCTCGAGGCCGCGGCCCTTGTGCGATCCGACGTGCAGGACGATGCCGTCGGCGGCGATCGCGTTCGCGACGTCGATGGTGTTGCACAGCGCGGAACGGCTCTTCTCGAGCAGCGCGGGGTCGTCCGTGGCGAGGTTGATGAAGTAGATCGCGTGGCAGACGAGGTACTGGACGTCGCCGCTCTCGCGGGCCGCGCGCAGGGCGGCGAGGTCCTCGGGACGGTTGTTGGTCGGCTTCCACGTCCGCGCGCTCTGGATGAAGACCTGGGCCGCGTCGGCGCCGATGTCGTGCATGCGGCCGGGGACGTTGTGCAGTCCGCCGGCAGACGAGATATGGGCGCCCGCGATCACGCGCTCCATCGTACGCGCCCCGGCGCGCCGCACCGGAGCGTGCCGATACGGTTCCGCCCATGACCGTCCGCGTCCGCTTCGCCCCGTCCCCGACGGGCTATCTCCACGTCGGCGGGGTGCGCACGGCGCTCTACAACTGGCTCTTCGCCCGCCACCACGGCGGCACGGCGGTGCTCCGCATCGAGGACACCGACACCGAACGCGAGGCGGAGGGCGCCGTCGATCAGATCCAGCGCTCGCTGGACTGGCTCGGGCTTGAGTTCGACGAGTCGCCGCGCACGGGCGGCGCGCACGGCCCGTACCTCCAGAGCGAGCGCGCCGAGCGCTACGCCGCCGCGGTGGCGCGGCTGGTCGACGAGGGACACGCGTACCGGTGCTTCCAGACGGCCGAGGAGCTGGAGGCCGCGCGCGCCCGCGCGCGTCACACGGACGACCCGGCCGCGCCGACGCGCCTGCACCGCGACCTCACGCAGGAGCAGATCGCGCGCTTCGAGTCGGAGGGGCGGCCCGCCGTGATCCGCTTCCGCACGCCGCTGGAGGGCGAGACGGTCATCGAGGACGACGTGCGCGGCCGCATCGCCTTCGAGCACCGGCTGCTCGGCGACACGGTGCTCATGCGCCCCGGCGGTCGCCCGACGTACCAGCTGGCGAACCCGCTCGACGACATGGCGATGGAGATCACGCACGTCATCCGCGGCGAGGACCTCCTGCCGTCGACGCCGCGCCAGAAGCTGCTGGTCGAGGCGCTCGGCGGGACCTTCCCGACGACGGCCCACCTGTCGATGATCCTCGGCACGGACAAGAAGCGCCTGTCGAAGCGGCACGGCGCGGCCAGCGTGGAGGAGTTCCGCGCGCAGGGGTACGTCCCCGAGGCGCTGGTCAACTTCCTCGCCCTCTGCGGCTGGAGCTGGGACGGCGAGACGGAGATCATGTCGCTCGAGGAGCTGATCGAGCGGTTCACGCTCGAGCGGGTCAATCCGGCGCCCGCGGTCTTCGACCACCAGAAGCTCGCGTGGATGAACGGCGCGTACCTCCGCGCACTGGATGCGGATGCCTACGCCGCCGGACTGCGCCGCCACCTCGCCGAGGACGGCTCGCCGCTGGCCGACGATCCGCGCCTGCCCGCGCTCGTGCCGATGGTGCAGGAGAAGCTCGGCGCGTTCGGCGAGTTCGACGCGCTGGTCGGCTCCCTGCTGGAGGAGCGCGCTCCCGAGCCGGACGCATGGGCGAAGCTGGCGGGAGACGACAACGCAGCGCGCGTGCTGGACGCCGCGATCGCGGCGCTCGAGCCGCTTGAGCCGTTCGACGCCGAGCAGGTCGAGGCCGCGCTGCGCGGGGTCTGCGAGCAGCTCGAGCTGAAGCCGCGCCAGGCGTTCGGGCCGATCCGCATCGCGATCGCCGGCTCGACGGTCGCCGCCGGGCTCTACGAGTCGATCGCGTTCCTCGGCCGTGACGCGGCGCTCGTGCGCCTGCGGCACGCCCGCAGCGCCGTCACCGGGTAAGCCGGCACAGGGAGGAGCGGGCCGGCGGCGGGCGTATCCTCAGGGTGATGGCGACGGCCTCCCGCAGCGCGTCCGGGCGCGACAAGAACGACGATTCCCCGACTGGCGACGGCGGTGGCCGTCGTACGGGCCGCGCCGTGCTGGGCGCGATCCTCGCCGCCGTTGTCCTGATCGCCGTCACCGCCGTGGTCACGGCGATCGTCGTCGACGCCGTCCACGGCCGCTCCAACCCGGTATCGGAGGCCGTGTCGGGCGATGCGCCGGCGGACGACGCCCTCGAGCAGGCGCGGCAGGCCGGCTACAAGGAAGGCACCCGCGAGGC
Organism: Thermoleophilia bacterium; assembly: GCA_032119475.1. Lineage (GTDB taxonomy): Bacteria > Actinomycetota > Thermoleophilia > Gaiellales > F1-60-MAGs149 > F1-60-MAGs149. Next base: position 25,368 of record JAUMCA010000122.1, read on the forward strand.
CCGCCAGCGCGCGCGGGACCAGCTCGCCGCCCGCTACGACCAGGGCTTCGCGAAGGGCTACGCCAATGGGCGCCAGGAGACGATCGACGAGTCGGGCGCGTCCAGCGGCTTCCAGGACGGCTACAACGCGGGCGTCAAGGCCGCCGTCGAGGCGTACGAGAAGATCATCCAGCAGGCGCAGGTGATCATCGCGCAGGCCGGTCAGGAGCCCGCTGCGACGGTGCCGACCGTGCCGGATGGGGGTTGAACCACCGGGTCACGTCTACAGGGTCCCGTTGCGCGCATCGCCCGTGCAGCGGGCGATGCAGCACAAGGGGTCTGACCCCTTCGTCCGCTACGGGTCGCCGGACGGCTGAGGGAGAGCGGGCGAAGCGGGATACCTCCAGGCGCCTGCGCCGAGCCGCCGAGAAGAAGGGGTCAGACGCGTTTGCGACATCACGGCACGATCGGCGACGTGTGCCCGGTGCCGTCGGGCCGGTGATGACGCAAACGCATCTGACCCTGCGCTGACCTGACCGCTACGCGGTCAGGTCAGCCGCCATCTCCTCGAAGGCGTCGACGAAGCGGGCGCAGTCGTCGATCGAGTGCTGGATCGACAGCGTCCACTCCTCCTCGCGACCCGGGGTCATGAAGACGCCGCGGTTCATGTTGTACAGCCACGCGAGATCGCAGAGCTCGCCGTCCTGCTGGGCCTTGAAGGACTCGTAGTCGACGATCGGGGTGGTCGCGAACGTCACGCAGCCCTTCGAGCTGATGCCCACGGTGTAGCCCGGCAGGTTGTGCTTCTCGATGACGGCCTGGCAGCCGGCGAGCATGAAGTCGTTGAGCGCGTCGAGGTGGCGGTACGCGTCGTCCGTCATCACCTCGAGCAGGTTCACGCGTGCCGCGGCCATGCCGAGCGGATTGCCGTTGTACGTGCCGACCTGGTAGACGGAGCCGTCGCGGACGGACTCCATCGCCTCGTCGGAGCCGCCGATCGCGCCGATCGGCAGGCCGCCGCCGAGCGCCTTCGCGAGCGTGACCATATCCGGCGTCACGCCGAACTTCTCGGTCGCACCGCCGGCGGCGATCGTCATGCCGGTCTTGACCTCGTCGAAGATCAGGATGATCCCGTGCTTCTTGGTGATCTCGCGGACCGCCTCCAGGTAGCCGGGCTCCGGGAGCACGACGCCGAGGTTCATCATCGCCGCCTCCATGATCACGCAGGCCGGCAGGCGGCCCTCCGCGGCGAGGCGCTCGATGCGGCGCTCCATCGCGCCGGCGTCGTTGAACGGCACCGGGATCGTCATGTCGGACACGGCCTTCGGGATGCCGCCGCCGTAGGGGAGGGACTCGTAGTTCTCGCGGTCGCCGATCTTCCCGTACGGCACGCCGATCGAGACCATCACGTAGTCGTGGTGGCCGTGGTACGAGCCGAAGATCTTCATGATCGTGTCGCGGCCCGTCGCGGCGCGCGCGATGCGGATCGCGTCCATCGTGGCCTCGGACCCCGAGTTCGTGTACCGCCACTGCGGGAGGCCCCAGCGGCGCTGGAGCTCCTCGGCGACCACGATCGCGTCCTCGGTGGGCGCGGCGAAGTGGGTGCCCTCCGCCATGCGCCGCGAAACCGCCTCCGTGATCGCCGGGTGCGCGTGGCCCTGGACCATCGAGCCGAAGCCGTTGTGGAAGTCGGTCATCTCCGTGCCGTCGACGTCCCAGACGCGCGAGCCGACGCCGCGCTCCAGGTAGATCGGCCACGGATCGCGCAGCTGGTACGACGACGCGACGCCGCCGGACAGCGCGCGGCTGGCGCGCTCGTACATGCGGGAGGACGCCGGCGTGGCGGCATCCAGCTTCTTGGCTTCGCGGGCGGTGAGCTCCGCGATGCGCTCGCGATCGATCTCGACGGGTGTCCGGACGGCCATGCCACACGCTCCTTCAGCGCCCTCGGCGCGGTCTGTGCCTACGTAGGGTACGGGCGTTCCCGCACCCGGGTCAATCGCCGCGGCGGATCAGGAGGGGGTGAAGATCGACTCCGCGGCCGCCTTGCGCTCGGCGATCAGATCCTCGACCGCCTGCTCGTCGCCCGCGCGGAGGAGCTCGATCGGGTCCGGTGTGCCGTTGACGATCCCCTCGAAGAAGACCTTGCGGTCGTCGTAGGTGGGGAAGAGGTCCTTGGCCCAGCCGCGCAGGCCGTTGAGGATCTCCGCGAGGCGCGCGTGCGGCTCGCCGTAGGCCTCGGCGATCTCGCGCTTGAGGCGCTTGGCGAGCGCGGGGCTCGCGCCCGAGGTCGAGATGGCGATCGCGATCGGGCCGCTGCGGACGATGGCCGGGAGGATGAAGTTGCACAGCGGGGGCACGTCGACGACGTTGACGAGCATCGCCCGCTCCTCGGCCGCCCGGTAGATCGCGACGTTGAGCTCCGTGTCCTCCGTGGCGGCGACGACGAGCAGGTGCCCGACGAGGTCCTCCGGCGTGTACGGCCGCTCGTCGAGCGTGATGGCACCCTCGGCGGCCAGCGTCCGGACCTCGTCGATCGCCTGCTTGGCGACGACGTGGACCTTCGCGTTGGCTGCGAGCAGGCCCTCGATCTTCTCGAGGCCGATCGGGCCGGCGCCGACGACCAGGCAGGGGCGATCCCCGAGGTCGAGGCAGGCCATGTAGAAGGACTTCTCGAGCATCTTGGCGTTGCACGTGGCATCGCAGCGGTCGAGTTGGGCGTCGCAGACACAGGGGCGATACGGCATGGCACCAAGCGTATCGCGAGGGTCCGGCCCGTGGATGGGTCACCATGGCGGGGATGGGCCACGTCCGCCACCTGTACGTGCACGTCCCGTTCTGCAGCCACCGCTGCGGCTACTGCGACTTCGTCACCGTGACGGGCCACGAGGAGCGGCACGCCACGTACGTCGCCGCTCTGCTGCGCGAGCTCGACGCCCGCGGCGACGTGCTCGCCGACCCGCTGGAGACGCTCTACCTCGGCGGCGGCACGCCGTCCAGGCTCGGTGCCGATCTGCTCGCCGAGCTGCTCGACGCGCTGCCCGAGGCGGCCGTCGAGACCACGGTCGAGTGCAACCCGGAGGGCGTCGACGCGCGCCTCGCCGAGGTGCTCGGGGCGCGCGGCGCACGGGTGTCCCTGGGCGCGCAGACGTTCAGCCGCCCGCTGCTCGAGACGCTCGAGCGCCAGACCACGCCGGACGAGGTCCGCGATGCCGTCGGCCTGCTGCGCTCCGCGCGCGTGCCGTCGTTGTCACTCGACCTGATCTACGGCATCCCCGGTGAGCGCGAGTCCGATCTCGCGCGCGACCTCGCCGTGCTCGACGAGCTGCGCCCGGACCACGTCTCGGCGTACGAGCTCGAGGCGAAGCCCGGGACGCGCTTCACCGTGCACCACGGCAGCGCGCTCGAGGCGCAGCGCGATCTGCTCGAGCGCCACATGGACCTCGTCATCGACATGCTGACCGCGTCCGGCTACGACTGGTACGAGGTCGCATCGTTCGCCCGTTCGCCCGAGCACCAGGGGCGCCATAACCGCGGGTACTGGGAGGGGCACGACTACCTCGGGATCGGCGTCGGCGCCGTGTCGACGGTGTCCGGCGTGCGCCGGGCCAACGGCCCCCGTCTCGCCGCCTACCTCGACGACCCGGCCGCGGCGCCGGCCACGGAGGAGCGCATCGACGCGCGGACCCGGGCGGAGGAGCGGCTGATGCTCGGCCTCCGGCTCGAGGAGGGCGTCCTCGTCGATGCCGTCGCCGACGTCCTCGACCGCCGCGGCCTGGCCCGGCTGGTCGCCGCGGGGGTCGCGGTGGAGGAGCACGGTAGAATCCGCCTCGAACGGCGCGGTCGCATGCTGCTCCACGACTGCGTCGGGGAGCTCCTCGATGACCACACCTCCGCCTGACCTCACCCAGCGACGCCAGCGCGTGCTGCGCGCGGTGATCGAGCAGCACATCGCCTCCGGCCAGCCGGTCGGCTCGCAGACCCTCGCCCGCAGCGGCGGCTTCGACACGTCGGCGTCCACGCTGCGCTACGAGCTGGCGTGGCTCGAGTCGGTCGGGCTGCTCGCGCACCCCCACACCTCGGCGGGTCGCATACCCACGGAGCTCGGCTACCGCGTCTACGCGGGCGCCCTGCTGGAGGAGCGCCACGCGCCCGAGCCGCTCATCGTCGACCTCACGGAGGCGAGCCGCGAGGTCGACGAGGCGCTCCGCGCCACGACCGAGGCGCTGTCGCAGGTGACGAGCCTGCTCGCCATCGCGAGCGCGCCGACGCTGCCGGTCGTCGACGTCCGGCACGTCGAGATCATCCCGCTCCAGCCGCAGGTCGTGATGGTGCTCGTCATCACCGGGTCCGGCGCCGTCGCGAAGCGCGTGTTCGCGTTTGACGCCCCGGTCGATCCGGGGCTCGCCGAGTGGGCGCGCGCGTACCTCAACGAGACCGCCACGGGCAGCGCGGTGACGGAGCGCTCGATCCGCAAACGCCTCGAGAACCCCGAGCTCGATCCGCGCGAGCGCGACTTCCTCGCCCAGATCGCACCGGTCTTCCACGAGCTGTTCGAGGCCGGCGCGGATCGCCTCGTCGTCGGCGGCGCGTCGCGGCTAATGTCCGAGCTGCGCGCGCAGGACCAGCACGAGCTGAACCAGCTCGCCAGCGTGCTCGAGGAGCGCGCCGTGATGCTCGATCAGCTGCGTGCCGCCCTGCACGGCAACGGCGTCACCATCCGGATCGGCGACGAGCACGGGGATCCGGCGCTGCGCCCCGTGGCGATGATCACGGCGGGCTACGGGCTGCCGCGGCGGACGCTCGGCGCTGTCAGCGTGATCGGCCCGCTGCGCATGGACTACGCGCAGGCGATCGTCGCCGTGCGCGGCGCCGCGCAGGTCCTCAGCCGGTACGTCGAGGACGTCTACGAGGACTGACCCCTGAACTGGGCGCTGCTGGGCGCCGGTATCGCGTTGTCCGCCTACCAGACGTGGGCGATCGGCATCCGCTGGGCCGCCGCACGCAAACTGCCACGCAACGAGCGTCGGCTCATGTTCGTCACGCTCGCGATGACGCGGGGCATGGGCCTCGTGCTGGGCCTGTTCTTCATCGGCGTCGCGATCTGGCGCGCGACGCACTGAGCGGGCCGCGGCGCGCCCCCGGATACCATGCGCTCCGATGGCCGCCCAGCAGGACTACTACGACGTCCTCGGCGTCTCGCGCACCGCGACGGACGACGAGATCAAGAAGGCGTTCCGCCAGCTCGCACGGCGACTGCACCCCGACGTCAATCCGGATGATCCCGAGGCGGCCGAGCGCTTCCGCGAGGTCGCCGAGGCCTACGAGATCCTGTCCGAGCCCGAGATGCGGGCGCGGTACGACCGGTTCGGCCACGCCGGGGTCGCCGGCTCCGGATCGGGAGGCGCGCAGTACTCCGACCTCAACGACATCTTCGGCATGTTCTTCGGCGATGCCTTCTTCGGCGGCGGTCGGCGCGGTCCGATGGCCGGCCAGGACGCCGCCGCGGCCGTCACGCTGACGCTGCGCGAGGCGGCGGCGGGCGTCCACTGCGAGCTCGACGTCGAGGTGGTGGTCCACTGCGATCGCTGCGCCGGATCCGGTGCCGAACCGCCGACGCGGCCGATCCCCTGCCCGACCTGCGGCGGCGCCGGCGAGGTGCGCCAGATCTCGAACACGCCGCTCGGGCAGGTCGTGCGGCAGATGCCGTGCGGCGCCTGCCGCGGCCGCGGCGCCACGGTGGAGACGCCGTGCGTCGAATGCCGTGGCCAAGGCCGGGTACCGGAGCACCGGACGGTCGGGGTGGGCATCCCGGCTGGCGTCGACACCGGCCAGCGGGTCCGCGTCGTGGGCCAGGGGCACGCCGGGGATCCGGGAGCGCCGCCCGGCGACCTCTACGTCGCCATTCAGGTCGAGGACGATCCCGCGCTCGTGCGCGACGGTCTCGACCTGCACGTCCTCGTCGACCTGACCGCCACGCAGGCGATGCTCGGCGCGACCGTGCACGTGCCCAGCCTCGAGGGGATGGAGACGATCGTGCTGCAGTCGGGCACGCAACCGGGCGAGCGGCGCTCGCTGCGCGGGAAGGGCATGCCGGTGGTCGGTAACGAATCGCGCCGCGGCGACCTGCACGTGACGTTCGCGGTCCACATCCCGCGCAAGCTCGACCCCACGGCGCGCCAGCTCGTCGAGCAGCTCGACCGCGTGATCGACGACGAGGCCTACGCGAAGGACGCCGGCTTCTTCGATCGGCTCAAGCGCGGCTTCACCGGTGCCTGACGCGCCGCTGACCCGCTGGGTCATCGTCGTCCCCGAGCACCGCCGGGAGGAGGCCGTCGCGCACGTCCTCGACGCCTTCCCGGAGGGCTACGAGGAGACGGCGGACGGCTACGCGGGCGTGTGCGACCGCGCTGCACCGGCGCCGAAGCTGCCGGAGTGGATGGCGGTGACGGCCGAGGACGTGGCGCCGGGCTGGCGCGACGGTTGGCGCACCTTCCACCGTCCCGTGGAGATCGCCGGCACCTGGGTGCGCCCCGCGTGGCTCGATGAGCCCGCCGAGGCCGTCGTGCTCGAGCCCGGCTACGCGTTCGGCACGGGATCGCACCCGACGACGCGTGGCGTGGGGACGATGCTCGCGGCGGAGCCGCCGGGCAGCCTGCTCGACCTCGGCTGCGGCTCCGGCCTCCTGTCGATCCTCGCCGTCGCGTGGGGGCACGACCCGGTGGTGGCATGGGACCGCGATCCGCACGCGGTCGCCGCGACGCGGGCGAACGTCGCGCGCAACGGCATGGAGGACCGGATCGACGTCCTTGAGGCCGACGTCCTCGTGGAGCGGTTGCCGCCCGTGGACATCGCCCTCGCGAACATCGAGGGCGGCGTCGTCGAGCGGCTGCTGCAGCGCGACGGCCTGCCGGGTCGCGTGATCGTCAGCGGCCTGCGCGCCGAGCACGCCCTCGACCACGCGGGCTGGCGGATCGAGCGCGACGCCGTCGAGGACGGCTGGCGCACGCTGCTGCTCGTGCGCTGACGCATCCAGGGCAGGCCCCTCGGTGCTTCCGGTCGGCGGGTAGGGAGGGGGTTCGATCGATTCGCGATCGGCTGCATCAAAGGGGCCAGACCCCATTGATGCATCGTTTCGCTTATGCGGGTGATCGGCTGCATCAAAGGGGCCAGACCCCATTGATTCATCGACCGGTCGTCGGTGTGCTCCCTTCGGCGCCTCTCCGGTCGATGCATCAAGCGGGTCTGGCCCCTTTGATTCAGCCGATCGGAATGCGCGCCTCGACGACCGCGCCGCCGTCCGCGCTGGCACGGGCGAGGATCCA
>JAUMCA010000123.1:0-18949 GCA_032119475.1 Thermoleophilia bacterium
ACGGCTGACGCGGACGTCGCCCGCATGCGCCGGCCCCGTGTCGCATTCCGGTCTGACCCCTTCGCGACATCCCGCTCAGCGCAGACCGAGCGCGGTGCGCAGGGCCCGCGTCTGGCGGCGCGCCACCTCGAGCGTCGTGCCGGCCTCGTCCGCGAGTCGGATCTGCACGCGGCCCGGGCCGGCCGGCTCCAGCGCTGCGACACGCGCGAGGTTGACGATCGCAGACCGATGGATGCGGAGGAAGCCGCTCGGTAGCTGGTCCTCGAGCGCGCGCAGCGAACGCGGCGAGTCGAGCACCCGCCCGTCCGCGAGCGCGAGCCGTGAGCGATCGCGGTCGGCCTCCGCCCAGGCCACGTCGGCCGGATCGACGAGCAGCGTCGCGCCGTCGCCGCCCGTCGCCGGGATCCGCTGCTCACGACCGTCGCCCGGGGCGGTTCCCGCGCGCAGGGCGGCGACGCGGCGCACCGCCGTGACGAGCCGATCCTCGCGAATCGGCTTCAGCAGGTAGTCGACCGCCTCGACGGCGAAGGCCTGGATCGCCCGGTCGTCGTGCGCGGTGACGAAGACGACGCTCGGGCGACCGGGCAGCTCGGCGAGCCGCTGCGCCGTCTCGATCCCACCGGCGCCGCCCGGCATGCTGATGTCGAGGAACACCACGTCGTAGGCCATGCGCTCGGCCAGCGTGAGCGCCTCGCGCGCCGACGCGGCCTCGCCGGCGACGTCGACGCCGTCGATGCCCCCGAGCAGATGGCGGAGCTCGGACCGCGCCGGTGCCTCGTCGTCGACGATCAGCGCCAGCAGCGTCACGCCCCCACCTCGTCGATCGCCACCGGCACGAGGATGCTGACGTACGTCCCGAACAGCGGCGAGCTGGCGATCCGCAACCGCCCCTGCTCCCCGTAGAAGGCCTGGATGCGGCGGTGCACCGAGGCCAGGCCGAGGCCCGCCGCCCCCGAGCCGAAGCCAGGCTCGAGCACGCGCTCGGCGTCCTCCCGGGGAATGCCCCGGCCGTTGTCGCGAACGACGATGCGCAGGCGGCCGAAGCGGACGTCCGCGCGCACGACCACCCGCAGCGGCTGATCCGTCTTGCCGTGCTTGATCGCGTTCTCGACGAGTGGCTGGACCAGGAACGGGGGCACCATGACGTCGACGGCGGTCGGGCTGATGCGGCGCTCGACGATCAGGTCCGCGCCGAAGCGCGCCTGCTCGAGCTCGAGGTACGCCTCGACGTGCGCCATCTCCTCGGAGAACGGCACGAAGGTCGCGGACTGCCGCAGGGTCGAGCGGCAGTACTCCGCGAACGACATGACGAGCCGTCGCGCGTCGTCCGGCTGCGTGCGGATGTACGCCGCGATCGTGTTGAGCGCGTTGAAGAGGAAGTGCGGCTCGATCTGGGCCTGCAGGGCGGCCAGCTCGGCCGACGCGCTGGCCCGCGCGTGCACCTCCACCTCCCCCGCCGCCAGCGCGGTCGACACGAGTCCGCTGAGCGACTCGACGACGTCGCGCTCCCGGTCCGACACCGCGAGCGCGCCCTCGGAGAAGACGATCACCGCGCCGACCACGCGCCCTTGGACGACGAGCGGGCCCACCACCGCGGACTTCAACGGGCAGTCGGAGTCGCAGCCGTGGCGCCAGCCGACGGGGAGCCGGGACACGCGCGCCTCGTCCATCGCCTGGAGGGCACCCGGCGGCGCCGCCGTCCCGGCGCCGTGGTGGTCCGCCGCCAATCCGACGTGGGCGAGGACCCGCTGCCGATCGGCGACGGCGACGGCCGCGTAGCCGAGCCGTGCCTGCGCCTCACGGGCCAGCAGCTGCGCGGCCGCGGGGGTGAGGCCGTCGTGCAGCACCGGCGTCGCGATGGCGACGGTCTCCAGGATCGCGTCCGCGGAGGCCGAGCCGGACGCCCCGGTGGCGAGCCGGATGAGCGCGAGCGCGAAGACGAGCAGGAACGTCAGGACGGCCACGACCGGGACGACCAGCGCCGGCTCGAGGCCCCACCGATCGAGCCCCTCGACGGCGAGACCGACGACGCCCGCGTAGAGCAGGGCGATCACGGCCGCCGCGAGTGTGGGCCCGCGCACATCGGCCCAGTGGCGGCGGCCGGCCCGCGCGGAGGCCCCGCGCTGACTGGAGACCCACGTGAACGCGGCTTCGCGGCGCGGCGGGTCGGTCGTCGGAGGCGTGGCCACGATGCGCCGATCGTACCGCCGAGCGCCGTCCCGCTACGAAACGAGAGGTATCATGGGCAACCGGACAATGGCGAAGTCGACGACTGAACGAACCCGCCCGCGGCCGACTCCCCGCCAGCGCCGAGCGCAGCGGACGAGCGCGCGCACACGGCAGCTGATCGTGCTCGCCGCCGTGCTGCTCGTGGCCGTGATCCTGGTCCGCGGACTGGCGCAGCGCGGCGACGTCGCCGCCGGCGTCACCGTGGCCGGCGTCGACATCGGCGGCATGTCCCCCACGGAGGCGAAGGCCGCGCTGAAGGCGCAGCTCGGCCCGCGGCTCGAGCGCACGATCGTCGTCAGCCTCGACAACCAGAAGGCGCCGATCGTGCCGGCCGAGCTCGACGCCCGCGTCGACTACGCCAAGACCGTCGACGAGGCCATGCGGACGGGCCGGCTGCGCTCGCTGCTCCTGCCGTTCGCCTACTCCGCGCAGATCGAGCCCACGATCGCCGTCCCGCAGCGCCCGCGCATCCCGGCGAACCTCCGCATCGTCGCGGAGCCGCCGCGCAACGCCGCGGTGAAGATCGCCGACGGGAAGGCCGTCGTCTCCCCGTCGCGCGAGGGCAACGCGATCTCGCCGCGCGGCATCGTGCGCTCCGCCGCCGAGGCGGCGATCGTCCGCGAGCGCGCCGTGCGGCTCACCTCGAAGACCGTGCCGCCCGCCATCACCACCGCCGAGGCGCGCGCGGCCGCCAACCGCGCGCTGGAGATCACCTCCGCGCCCGTCGCGCTGAACGTGGACGGCAAGCGGGTCGGCGCGCTGTCGACCGCGGTGCTCGAGAACGCGGTCACCGTGCGCACCGAAGGCGATGAGACGCGCATCGCGTTCAAACCGAGCCTGCTCGCCGGGCCGATCGGGGAGCAGCTCGGCGACATCATCCACGAGCCCGTCAACGCCATGTGGGAGACGAACGGCCAGCGCGCCTGGGTGGTCGCAGCGCAGCGGGGCAAGAGCTTCCAGCCGCGCGAGGCGGCCGACGCGGTGCGCGATGCCGCGATCGGCGGCGGCGCGCGTCAGGCCACCATCCCGCTGGTGATCACCGAGCCCGGGCGGTCGACCAAGGAGGCGGAGAGCCTCGGCATCACGACCCGGGTGGCCGGCGCCGTGACCGAGCTCGGCGACTCCTCCGCGAACCGCATCCACAACGTCGCCCTGATGGCGGATATCCTCGACAACCGGCTCGTCATGCCCGGCGAGACGTTCTCCTTCAACGACGCCGTGGGGCCACGCAGTCCGGAGCGCGGGTTCCTCGAGGGCCAGGCGATCGTGGCCGGCCTGATGGTCCCCTCGATCGGCGGCGGCGTCTGCCAGGTCGCGACGACCCTGTATGACGCGGCCTTCGCGATGGGGCTCGACATTGTCGAGCGCACGAACCACTCGTTCTACATCTACCACTACGGGCCCGGCATGGACGCCACCGTCTCCTGGGGCGGGCCGGACCTGAAGTTCCGCAACAGCCTCGGGCACCCGGTGCTGATCCGCGCGACGGCGGACGCGAGCACGATGATCGTCAACCTCTACTCGGCACCGTCCGACCTGACCGTCGAGACGCTGGTCAGCGAGCGCTACGAGGTCAAGGAGCCCGAGAAGCGCTACATCCGCGACCCGTACGCGGCGCCCGATTCGATCCTGCGGTACACGGTCGGCCAAGAGGGCTTCTCCGTCGACGTCACGCGCATCGTGAAGCGGAACGGCGAGGTCGTCTCGGAGTCGACGTTCCCATCGACCTACGTGCCGGAGTCGGAGACGTACATCCTCGGGCCCGGGGCATTCCCGCCCGGTGACCCGGTGATCGAGGATCCGCCGTACGGCTGGGTGTCTCCGAACGCCCCGCCGGAGGCGCAGACGCCGCTCCTCTAGGCCGCGCCGGGCGCGGGGCCGGTCGACGCGCGCACGACGAGACGCGGCGCGATGACGACCCGCTGGTCCGCCTGCTCGCCCGCCAGATGCGCGACGAGGTAGCCGACGGCGGCGCGCGCCACGCGGTCGATGCCCCACGCCACCGTGGTCAGCGGCGGGTCGACGAGCCGCGACAGCGGGTGGTCGTCGAAGCCGGCGATCGAGATGTCGTCCGGGACCCGCAGGCCGATTTCGCGGCAGCCGTGCAGCGCCCCGTAGGCGATCGAATCGGACAGGCAGAAGATGGCGGTCGGTCGGTCCGCGCGCTCCAGCACCTCGAGCGCGAGCGGCCGGGACCCGTCGAGCGAGTAGGCGCAGGGCACGATCTCGCAGTCGAGTCCGAGCGTGGCGGCCTGCTCGCGCACCGCGCGCTCCGTCGGGCGATCGGGCGCCTGGGCGACGGCCCAGGACAGGACCGCGATCCGCCGGTGCCCGAGAGCGTGCAGGTGGCGCAGCATCTCGGCGACGCCGGCGGTCTGGTCGAACGCGACCTCGCCGACCAGCTCGGCACCCTGCAGGCGACCGGCGATCGTGACGGTCGGGACGCGCGAGGCGATCGCCGCCCAGGCGCCGCCGGCGGGTCCAACCGGAGCGACGAGCAGGCCATCGACGCGACGGCTCACCAGCTGCTCCGCGAGCTCGAGCTCGGCCCCGGAGTCGCCGTCGGCATCCGCGAGCAGCGCGGTCAGCCCGTGCGCGCGGAGCTCGCGCTGCAGCGCATGGGCGAGGGTCTGCTGCCAGAAGTCGGCGAGGCTGCCGACGAGGATGCCGACGGTGCCCGTGCGGCCGCCGCGGAGGGCGCGTGCGACGGGATCCGCGGTGTACCCGAGCTCGGCGGCCTTCGCCTGCACGCGCTCGATCGTCGCGGGGGCGACCTTCTGCCCGCGCAGCGCGTACGACACCGCGGTCACGGAGAGCCCGGTGGCCTCGGCGATCTCGCGGATGGTGGTGCGCTTGGCGGAGGCCACACGGGGATCGTAGGGCGTCCGTGCGCCCGGCTTTTGGTGAATCGATTCAGTGAAACGATTCACACGGTGCGTCGGCGTGTCAGCTTCGGGGCCCGCGCTTGCGCATCTGCTCGATCTCCGCCCAGCTCCGCGTGTTGACGACGTCGGCCGCCTCGGCCCACCCGCGCCGCGCCGTATCGACGCCGTAGCGGAGCACCTCGAGGCCGGCCGGCCGGTGGGCGTCCGTCGACACGCAGATCCGCACACCGGCGGCGATCGCCGCCCGCACGTGCTCCGGCCGCAGGTCGAGGCGTCGCGGATTGGCGTTCACCTCGAGGAACGTCCCCGTCCGGGCGCAGGCCGCGATCAGCGCGTCGACGTCGAGGTCGTACGGATCCCGGCCGTCGATCAGACGGCCGGTCGGGTGCGCGATCACGTCGACGTGGGGATGCTCGGCCGCCGCGATCATGCTCGCGGTCAGCTCCTCGCGCGACTGTCCGCGCTGGCCGTGCGCCGAGGCGACGACCCAGTCGAGTGGGGCGAGGACGTCGTCCGGGAGGTCGAGGCGACCGCCGGGCAGGATGTCGACCTCGATGCCGGTCAGCAGCGTGAAGCCCGAGCGGGCGAGCTTCCGCGCGGCCTTGGCCACGCGGTCGCGGTTGGCCAGCGCCTCCTCGGCGTCGAGCCCGATGCCCATGCCGACGGCCTTCGAGTGGTCCGTGATGGCGAGGTAGTCGAGACCCCGCTCGATCGCGGCGGCGGCCATCGCCTCCGGTGGCGCCTTGCCGTCGGACGCATCGGAGTGCGCGTGCAGGTCGCCGCGGACGTCGTCCAACGCGACGAGCGCCGGCAGCGTGCCGTCGGCGGCCGCCTCGATCTCGCCCTGCGCCTCCCGCAACTCGGGCGGGATCCAGGCGAGTCCGAGGCGCCCGTACACCTCGTCCTCCGTCGCACACGGCACCGGATCGCCGCCGTCGAGGGGCGCGAAGCCGTGCTCGGACAGGCTCAGCCCGTGGTCGCGGGCGCGTTCGCGGAGTGCGACGTTGTGCGCCTTCGATCCGGTGAAGTGCTGCAGGAGCGAGCCCCACTTGGCCGGCTCGATCACCCGCAGGTCGACTTGGAGCCGGTCGTGCAGGATCACGGACGCCTTCGCGTCGCCGAGCGCGGTGACCTCCTCGACCGCGGGATGCTCGCTGAAGCGCCGCAGGAGCGGGGCGGGATCCTCGCTGGCCGCCACGAGGTCCACGTCGCCGATCACCTCCTTGCGGCGGCGCAGCGATCCCGCGATCTCCGCGTCGACGCAGCCGGGCTGGTCCCGCAGGAACGCGACGAGGAGCTCGGCGCGGTCGAGCGCCTGGTCGAGCAGCACCACGTGCTTGCGCGGTCCGCCGCCGGCCTGCAGCGCCTCGAGGATCGCCGCCTCCTTCTTCGCCCCGAGGCCCTTGAGCTCGCGGAGGGCACCGGCCTCGCAGACGGCGCGCAGCGCCTCCGGACCGTCGACGCCGAGCTCCGCGTGGAGGCGCTTGGCCGTCTTCGGGCCGACCCCGGGGACGCGCATCACCGCGACGAGGCCGTCGGGATACGTCGCACGCAGCTTCTCCAGCGCCGGCATCGTGCCGGTGGCCCGGATCTCGTCGACCTTGGCGGCGATCGTCTTCCCCACCCCGGGCAGCTCGGTGAGGCGACCCTCCTCCGCCATCCGCTCGATCGACTCGGGCGCGCTGCGGAACTGCTCAGCGGCGCGCCGGTAGGCCATCACCTTGTGGACGATCGCCCCGTCGAGCTCCGAGAGGCTGGCGAGGAGCTCGAACAGCTCCGCCACGTCGGCGTTGCGCAGCGCCATGCCGGTTCAGCCCTCGAGCAGCCGCTGGAGCACCGAGTACGACGGGTCGAAGTCGCCGTACAGCGGCTCCCAGCGGTAGAGGAGCGTGTCGTCCGCGCGCAGCCGGAGACGCACGATGCCGAGCCCGCCGCAGCGGTCGGTCGCGCTCTTCGTGATCCGCTCGGTGAACGTGAACCGCTCCCCGCGTCGCCCGCCGTAGATCAGCGCGCCGCTGCAGTCGATGCCGCCCGTGAAGGCGATGGTCGACCCCTTCGACCCGCCGCTCACCCGCACCACCATCTCCGTGGGTCGGTCGACGCCGTCCAGGGATCCGCCCCACGGACCGCGCAGATCGGCGAGGCTCGTCCGCGCGGAGGCGGTCGGGGGCATCGCCGCGAGGGCGATCAGGGCGAGGGCGAGCAGGGTGCGTCGGCGCATACCGGCAACGTGGCACAGCGCCCGGCGGCGCGCAACCGGCGAGGCGCGGGGCCGCGCTGCGGCATCATCCGGTCGATGAGCGCGCCTCCGGTCGAGCGGTTCGTCGTCTGCCTGCCGACGTACAACGAGCGTGAGAACCTCGAGCGCATGATCGACGCCATCGCCGCCGCGCGGGAGCGCGCGCCGATCGACGGCGACGTGCTGGTCATCGACGACGGCTCGCCGGACGGCACGGGCGAGATCGCCGACGCCCTGGCGGCGCGGCACCCCTGGGTGCACGTCCTCCACCGCACCGCGAAGGAGGGCCTGGGGCGCGCCTACCTGGCGGGATTCCACTGGGCGCTCGAGCGCGGCTACGCGTACGTGCTGGAGATGGACTGCGACTTCTCGCACGACCCCGCGCGCATCCCCGACCTGGTCGCGATGGCGAGGACCGACGCGGACCTCGTGATCGGCTCCCGCTACGTCCGGGGCGGCGGCGTGCGGGACTGGTCCGCCGTGCGCCGCCTGATCTCCCGCGGCGGGTGCCTGTACGCGAAGGTGCTGCTCCAGCTGCCGGTGTCCGACCTGACCGGCGGCTTCAAGTGCTTCCGCCGCGCGGTGCTGGAGGCGATCGACCTGGGCGACGTGTCCGCGGAGGGCTACGCGTTCCAGATCGAGATGACGTACCGCACGGCACTGCTCGGGTTCCGGATCCGGGAGATCCCGATCACCTTCACCGACCGCGTCGCCGGCGGCTCGAAGATGTCGCGGCGGATCGTGGCCGAGGCGTCGTGGCGCGTGCCGACGCTGCGCGCCCGGGCGCTCCGCGGTCGTCTGCCCCGCGGCGGGTGAACGCGCACCAACGCGGAGGGGCCGACAGGAACCTGTCGTAGAGTGCGAACGATGCGCACGCGGACGATCATCGGCCTGTGCCTGACGACGCTCGTCGCGGTCGCGGCGGTCGCCAGCGTCGTCGTCGCCCGTGCCTACGCCACCCGCCCCGTCGTCGCGTCGGTCTCCCCGGCGCCGGGCACCGTCGTCAACCGCGAGACCCCGATCCGCATCGTGCTGCGCTCGCCGGAGGATGCCAAGGCGCTCCGCGTGGAGGTGGACGGCCGCGACGTCACGCCGACGGCCGTGCGCACCGACGCCGGCTGGGAGCTCCCGCTGCCGGTGCTGGAGGACGGCGTGCACACCGTCACCGTCGACGTGGAGAGCGAGGCGCCCGTCGGACCGACCTCGAGCTACCGCTGGAGCTTCAGCACCGACGGCACGGCACCGCGCGTGGCGCTCGACGCCGCCGCAGACTGGGCCGAGAACGCGCGGATCGACGGCCAAGCGGAACCGGGTGCGACGCTGACAGCCACCTGGCCCGGTGGACGGGCGTACGCGACCGCCGACGCGTCCGGCCGCTTCACGCTGCTGCCGGCCGTCGAGGAGGGCGAGACGCCGGTGCTCGTCACCGCCGTCGACGCCGCGGGCAACGAGGGCAGCGCGTCGCACACCCTGCGGTACGACGCGGCGCGCCCCGCCGTCCGCATCGGCGGCGTCGAGGAGTGGGTGACCGACACCGACCGGCCCGAGCTCTACGCGTTCGTCGACGACGCCAGCCCGACGACGATCGTCGCGAAGGTCAACGGGCAGGAGGCGAAGGTCACGCCGCTGTCCATCGGCTACGTCGTCGAGACGAGCCGCCTGCCGCAGGGCACGTCGACGCTGTCGCTCGAGGTGACCGACGCCCTCGGGCGCACCACGACCCGCAGTCGCGAGTTCGGCGTCGACACCACCGACCGCCTGACGAACGACCTGACCCTCGCGCCCGGCGCGAAGGGCAAGGACGTCGCGCGGCTGACCCGGCGCCTGAAGGGCGAGAAGGTGTGGACCGGCAAGCCGTCGTGGGTCTACGACGAGAAGGTGGAGGCGGCGGTGCGCGCGTACCAGAAGCGCGCCGGCCTTCCGCAGGACGGCATTGCCCGGCCGGCGCTGCTCACGCGCACCGCCGGCCGTGTCGTCGTGATCAAGAGCAAGTTCGTCCTCAACCTGTGGCTCGACGGGAAGCTGGCCAAGCAGTACAGGGTCGCGATCGGCCAGCCGCAGTATCCGACGCCCACCGGGTCGTACGTGATCACGGACATGATCGAGAATCCGACGTGGATCCCGCCGAACTCGCCGTGGGCCGCGGGCCTCGAGCCGGTGCCGCCGGGTGCCTCGAACCCGCTCGGCACGCGCTGGATCGGGACGTCGGCGCCGCTGATCGGCATCCACGGCACGCCGCAGGGCTGGTCGATCGGCTCGATGGCCTCGCACGGCTGCATCCGCATGCACATCCCCGAGGTCGAGGAGCTGTTCGAGAAGGTCACGGTCGGCATGCCGATCGAGATCAAGGAGTAGTCCCGGACCTAGCGGCGCAGGTGGTCCCAGCCCGCGACGTCGCCGTCGGCGCCGACGCCGGTGAGCACCACGTCCGCCGGGCCGTCCTCGACGACGCCCACCACGGTCAACGGCACGCCGCAGGTGGCGACCTCGGCCGGGTCCAGGACGACCAGCAGCTCGTAGTCCTCACCGCCGCTCGCGGCCAACACGCCCGGGGCGACGCCGTGTGCCGCGGCGACCCCGCGCACCGCGGCGTCGACCGGCAGCGCATCGAGGTCGATGCGCAGGCGAGCACCGCTGCGGCGCGCGATGCGACGCGCGTCGGTGGCGATGCCGTCGGACAGGTCCATCATCGCGTGCGCCACGCGGGCGAGGGCGCGACCGTCGTCGAGGCGCGGGTGCGGGCGGCGGTGGCGCGCCACCGCCGCCTCGGCGCCGTCGAGGTCCGCCAGCGCCGGGTCGGCCAGCACCGCCAGACCGGCTGCGGCCGCGCCGAGCGCGCCGGTCACGGCCACGACGTCGCCGGGCCGCGCGCCGTCCCGACCGGGCGGCGCCGCGGCGCGCCCCAGGACCGTGACGGTCAACGCGAGGCCATGGCCGCGGGCCACGTCGCCGCCGGCGATCGGGCAGCCGTAGGTCCGGGCGCAGGCGCCGAGGCCGGCGTAGACCCCGCCCAGACCCGTATCGCCGTCCGGTCCGAGCACGACGGACACGAGGGCGGCGACCGGCGTCGCCCCCATCGCGGCGAGGTCCGACAGGTTCACCGCGAGCGCCTTCCAACCGACGTCCTCCGGCGCCGCCCAGTCGCGGCGGAAGTGCACGTCCTCGATCTGGGTGTCGACCGTCCAGACGAGGTCCGGCGCGAGGAGCGCGGCGTCGTCCCCGATGCCACGGATCACCCCGGGCGCCGGCGCATCGACGAGTTCGGCGAGGTGCGCGATCAGCGCATCTTCATCCGGCGCGCCGACCGCATCCTGCCACCCGTCCACGTGACGCACCCTACCGGAGCGCCCGTGTGCGTTGGCTGTAGGACCGACGGTGGGTAGGCTTCACCGGTGACGCGCCTGCTGCTTCCGCTGATCGTCGGTGCGGTCGCGATGGCCGCACCCGGCTGGGCCCTCGCCGCCGAGACGGTCACGCTCTCCTACACCGGCGGCGTGCAGACGTGGCGGGTGCCGAGCGATGTCACGTCGATCGACGTCGTCGCCGTCGGGGGTGGCGGAGGCGGGGGCGCGGGATCGCCCGTCTCCGGCCATGGCGGCAGCGGGGCGCGGGTCACCGGCCGGATGGCGGTACCGGCCGGGGCGACCCTGACGATCATGGTCGGCGGGGGCGGCGGGGGCGGTACCTGGGCGCGCGGTTCCACCGGAGCCGGCGGCGGAGGCGGAGGCGGAGGGAGCACGAGCATCGAGATCCCTGGCGACGCCGCCCCGATCGTGGCCGGTGGCGGGGGCGGCGGCAGCCTCTCGCCGTATTACCAGACCGTCGATGCGGCGAACGGCGGCAACGCGGCCGCCGACCCCGGCGGTCGGGGCGGCGGCGATGACTGGTCCGGATACTGGTATGGCGGCAACGGCGGCGGCCACGGGATCGGCGGCCTCAACGAGGCCTTCGCCGCCAGCCGGCCTCTCACGTTCTCGACGGCGAACCCCGCTCCATGGACCATCGTCGGCGGCAACGGCATCGGCGGTCCCGGCGGCGACGGCGAGGGCGCCGGCGGCTGGAGCGGCGACAGCACCGGAGGCGGCGGCTTCGGTGGCTCAGCCGCGCACGTCAATACCCTCGGCGGCTGCCTCGATTTCGTCGTGGCTTCGGTCGGCTGCGCCGGCGGCGGTGGCGGCGGCTGGGGCGGCGGGGCCGGCGGGGTCAACTACGGCGCCGGCGGGGCAGGTGGGAGCCTCGCGCCGACCGACTGGGCGTTCACCACCGCGGGCAATGGCGGCAGCGCCGGCCGTTCGGCGATCGCACTCAATCGCGACGGTCAGACCGGCGGGCACGGATTCGTCACGATCACGTACGCGCCCGACCCGCCCGCCGCGTCGCCGAGCACGACGCCGGCCCCGAGCGCGACGGCATCGGCGTCCACCCCGACCTCGCGCACCCGCCGCGGCCGGGTCGAGCTCTCGACCTCCGTCGTCACGGGCGGCCCGGGCACCATCGTCACCACGGTCCGCGCCACGCGAACCCGCAAGCGACTCGGCGCGACGACGCGGACGATCGCCGCTGCGGGCACGACCACCATCGTCGTGCGACTCAACCGGTCCTCCACGGCGGGCCTGCGTCGGCGGCCGCTGCCCGTGACCGTGACCACGGTCTTCACGCCGACCGGCGGGGCGCCTGAGAGCGTGACCGCGCGGCACGTGATTCAGCGCATCCGCTGAGCCGGACGCGCCCGGGCCGATGGTAGCCTGCCTCCCCTGATGGGCACCGTCGCGCACCCCGCCGTCGTCGTGTACCCCGGGGCCGTCGGCTCGTACACCTCGGAGGCCGCCGAGCGGCTGTACCCCGAGGTCGAGGCGAAATCCGCCGGGTCGTTCGCGGATGTCGTCGCGGCCGTCCGCGACGGCGGCGCGGACGTCGGCGTGCTGCCGATCGAGAACACGCTCGCCGGCATCGTGGCGGACACCTGCGACCTGATCGCCGACGGCTCGCTGCCGATCGTCGCCGAGACGGTCATCCACATCCCGCACTGCCTGGCCGGCGTGCCCGGTTCCACGACGTCCGGCGTGACGCGCATCCACTCGCATCCGATGGCGCTCGCGCAGTGCCGCGCGTTCCTCGACGCCCGCTTCGAGGAGATCGGCGCGCCGACCACCGCCGACGCGGCCCGCATCGTCGCCGAGGCGGGCGATCCCAGCCGCGCCGCCATCGCGTCGCCCGCCGCCGCCCGCCAGTTCGGCCTCGAGATCCTCGAGACCGACATCTCGGACCACCCCGACAACATGACGCGCTTCGTCGCGATCGCGCGTGCGCCCCTGCCCGACGCCGACGGCGTCGACTGGAAGACCGCGCTGCGCGTCGTCACCGGCCACCAGCCGGGCGCGCTGCACGAGGCGATCGAGCCCTTCCGCTACCACGGCGTCAACATGGTGTCCCTGCACTCGCGGCCGATCCCCGGCGAGCCCTGGCGGTACCAGTTCCTGATCGACATCAGCGGGCACCAGGACGATCCGCAGGTTCGGCGGGCCCTCGACGATGCCGCGGCGCGGTCGGCGCTGCTCATCCGGCTCGGGTCCTTCCCGGCGGCGGAGCGACCCGCCGCGCCGTGACGGCGTGGGACGCGGTGCTCGCGTTCGGCGCGTCGCCGCAGGACGGCCGCCTCGTCTTCCGCGGCGACGAGGGAGCTCGGTCGGGCGACGCAGCCCCCCTGCCCGATGACCTCGATCCCCGGCTCGCCACCGCCCTCGCCGCGAGCGGCGTCGCGGAGCTCTGGACGCATCAGGCCGAGGCGATCGGCCTCGCGCGCGCCGGGCACCACGTCGGCGTCGTGACCGGGACCGCCAGCGGCAAGACGCTCGCCTACGCGATTCCCGTGCTCGACACGCTCCTGCGCGAGCCGCACGCCCGCGCGCTCTACCTCTCGCCGACCAAGGCGCTCGCCCAGGACCAGGCCCGGCGCCTGGGCGCGCTCGGGCTGGGCCGCGACCTCCGGATCGCGCTCGTCGACGGCGACCAGGACGCCGCCGGCCGGCGCCGCGCGCGCGCCGAGGCGAACCTCGTCCTCAGCAACCCGGACATGGTGCACATCGGCGTCTGCCCGCACCACCAGCGCTGGGACGGCTGGCTCGCCGGCCTCAGCGCGATCGTGATCGACGAGGCCCACGTCTACCGCGGCGTGTTCGGATCGCACGTCGCGCACGTGATCCGCCGCCTGCGTCGCTGCGCCGCGATGTACGGCGCTGCCCCGCAGCTCCTGCTCGCGTCCGCCACCGTCGGCAACCCGCACGACGCCTTTCGCCTGCTGACGGGGTGCGATGTCCGCATCGTGGACGGCGACGGCGCCCCGAGCCCCGGGCGCGAGGTGGCGCTGTGGAACCCGCCGATCCTCGACGAGGCGACCGGGCGCCGTGCCTCGCGCATCCAGGAGACGGTCGGACTCGTGGCGCAGCTGGTCATCGACGGGCAGCGGGTGATCTGCTTCGCGCCGGGCCGTCAGCTCGTGGAGCTGATCCTGCGCGGCGTCCGCGAGGAGCTCACGCGGCGCGCGCCGGTCCTGGCCGCGGCCGTCGAGCCGTACCGCGCCGGCTACACGCCCGAGGCGCGCCGCCAGATCGAGGGGCGGCTGGCGCGCGGCGAGCTGCGCGGGGTGATCGCGACCAGCGCCCTCGAGCTCGGCATCGACATCGGCGAGCTGGACTGCGCGGTCGTCGTGGGCTTCCCCGGTTCGGTCGCGGCCCTGCGGCAGGAGTGGGGCCGCGCCGGTCGCCGTGCTCGCGGGCTGGGCCTCCTCGTGCTCGGCGAGGACGCCCTCGACCAGTGGTTCGCACGGCATCCGCAGGCGCTCCTCGAGCGCCCGGTCGAGGCGGTCGCCCTCGATCCCGGCAACCCCGACATCCGCATGGCGCACCTGGCCTGCGCCGCGGCCGAGGCCGCGATCTCCCCCCGCGACGAGGCGATCCTCGGCGTGCACATCACCGAGGACGCCGAGGCCGCGGTGCGCCTCGACCCCGAGAACTTCGCGATGACGCGGGCCGGCCTCATCTGGACCGGCGTGGAGGACCCCGCGATGGGCATCTCGCTGCGCAGCGCCGATAGCCGCGTCGTGGCGATCGTGGACGGGGACACCGGTGCGATCCTGGGCGACGTCGAGCACGACCGCGCGCCGTCGGCCGTCCACCCCGGTGCGATCCACCTCAGCCAGGGCGAGCGCTACCTGATCGAGGCGCTCGACCTGGAGCACGGGCAGGCCGTGGCGCGCGCGTTCCGCGGCGACTGGTTCACGGTGCCGCGTGCCGAGACGTCCGTCGCGCTCGACGGCGCCGAGGACGAGGGCTGGCTCGGCAGCTGGCGCGCCGCCATCGGCACCGTCGAGGTGACCACGCAGGTGATCGCGTACCAGCGCCGGCGGACCGAGGACCTCTCCGTGATGGACCAGCGCCCGCTCGACCTCCCGGCGCGCTCCTACCGGACGACGGGGCTATGGCTCCTGCGCCCGCCCGCCGACGAGGATCCCGCGCTCGGCGGGCTCCACGCGGTGGAGCACCTGCTCGCCGCCGCGCTGCCGCTCGCCGTGCCGTGCGACATCGGCGACCTCGCCGGCCTCTCCACGCAACTCCACCCCGACACCGGTACGCCGACCATCGTGCTCCACGAGACGCGTCCGGGCGGAGCCGGGATCGTCCGCGTCGCGTTCGGCGCGCTCGACCGCATCGTCGTCGCCGCGCGGCAGATGGTCGTCGAGTGCCCGTGCGAGGACGGCTGCCCGAGCTGCATCCAGAGCACGGCCTGCCCGTCGCTCAACGAGCCGCTCAGCAAGGCGGACGCCGTCGCCCTGCTGCGGGAGATCGGCGGCTGACCTACCAGGCGCCGGCCCACGACTCGCGTCGCGGGTCGGCCCAGGCGGCCACCAGCCCGGTCGCGGCGTTCGCCTCGGCGGCGCAGACGCTGCCGAACAGCCCGTCGCCCGGCGCGGTCGGCTCGACCGCGTGATCGAGCGCCTCCAGGCCGTCGCGGAGCCCGGGCTCCATGTCGTCCTCGACGTGCAGGCGATCGTCGACGATGCGCCAGCGCGGGCGGTCGAAGGCGTCGCCGAGATCGGCGCCCTCGTCCAGGTGGGCGAGGACGACCTGGAGCAGCGCCTGCACCTGGCCGTCGGCGCTCGGCGTCGAGATCGCCACGACCCGCTCGCCGTCGACCAGCATCGCCGGCGATAGCGTGTGGACGGGGCGCTTGCCGCCGGCCGGCGCGTTCGGCGACGCGGGGTCCCGCGCGAACGACAGCAGGCGGTCGTTGAGGAAGAAGCCGCCCTCCGGCACCCACGTCGCCGCGCCGAAGGAGTCGAACACGCTGATCAGCATCGACACCACCGTCCCGTCGGCATCGGCGGTGGTGACGGCCGTCGTGTGGTTGTAGCCCTTGGCGTGGTCGGCCCGACTGGCCGTGGCCCCGATCGGGATCCCGTCGGCCGCCATCAGCAGGTCCTCGTCCGCCCCCGGCTCGGTGATGCGATCGCGGAACGCGAAGGCGCCGGCGATGGCCTCGACCGCGCGGTGCTGGGCCGCCGCCGAGCGGTCGGAGGGCGCCTCACGCGCGAGCCGGCGCAGGGCCATCGCGAGCAGCATCGCCTGCGAGGACGGCGGTTGCGTGAGGACCGTCGCGCCGCGGTAGTCGACGGCGACGGGCGGGCGGATGACGCTCGCGTGCTCCGCGAGATCGGCCAGGGCCATCACGCCGCCCTCCCGCGCGATGGCGGCGACGATCGCGTCGGCGACCGGGCCGCGGTAGAACGCCTCCGGTCCGCGATCGGCGATCGCCCGGAGCGTGGCGGCGGTCTCGGGCAGACGCACCACCGCGCCGGCACCGGCGGATCGCACCGCCACCCACGGCGACCCGTCCGCGCCGCCTCGCGTGAGCCGCGCCGCGTTGTCGACCAGCGCGTCCGCGGTGTCGCGGGTCACGGCGACCCCGTCGGCGGCGAGCTGGATCGCCGGCGCCAGGACCTCCGCGCGCGACAGGCGCCCGCCGCCGTCGACCAGATCGCAGAGGCCGCGGACGAACCCGGGCACGGCGACGACCTGGGCGCCGTCGTCGGGCAGCGGTCCGGACGTCGCAGCGGGCGACGCCCCGACGCCGTTGATCGCCGTGACGTCGCCGCCGGGGCGGCGCACGATGCACAGGAGATCGCCGCCGAGGCCGCAGGCGTCGGGCAGCACGACCGCCAGCGCGGCGGCCGCGGCCGCCGCCGCGTCGATCGCGTTCCCGCCCGCCGCGCCGACGCGCAGCGCGGCCTGGACGGCCAGCGGGTGCCCGCAGGAGACCGCCAGGTGCTGGCCTTCGATGCGCGGGCGTGGAAGGCGCTCGGCCATGCCGACGAGTATGCCGCACGGTGATCGGCCTGTGCTACCGTCGCCGCCAGGAGGCAGGGGAAGTCCGGTGCGAGTCCGGCACGGTCCCGCCGCTGTGAGGAACGTCCGAGCGACCGCGGTGCGCGCACCGGTCACTGGCCCTGCGGGGCTGGGAAGGCAATGGTCCATCGGCCCCGGGATCCGGGGAAGCGCGCTCCGAGTCAGAACACCCACCTCCGCCCGGGCACTATCGCCCGGGACCTCGAGAGAAGGAGTTCGACATGCGCAAGCCCCTCGTCGCGGCGTTCCTCTGCGTCGCCGCGCTGATCCCGGCCACGGCGGCCAGCGCCGCCACCCTGCGGGTGGTCACCCCCACGCAGACCGTGTTCGGCGCCACGCCGACCCAGGTCGGCAGCGCCCGTGCCTACCTCGACAGCACGGGCAAGGCCCACGCGCTCAAGCGCGGCACGGCGCTCGGTCAGCTCGTGTCGGCCACGGGCTACACCGGGTCCACGCTGACGGCGGTCTACTCGGCCGGGCTCGGCGCCTACGTCACCCGCATCGCCGGCGTGGCGGCCCCCGCGACCGGCTACTGGTCGCTGATCGTGAACAACCGCCCTGCCGCCGTCGGCGCCGACAGCCTCGTCCTGAAGCGGTCGGACGAGGTCATCTGGATCGCCGACAACGACTACTCCTCGAAGAACGGGCCGTTCGTCTACGACCTCGACGCCGTCGTCAACGCGGACGGGACCGTCACGTTCACCGGCTGGCGGATCGGCGGCACCAAGCCCGTCCGGGCGGCCAACACGCCGATCAGCGTGACCGGCCTCCTCGGCGCGACGCTCGACGCGAACGGCAGGCTGACCGTCGCCGTCCCGGCGAACTGGACGGCCTCGATCGGCGCGCGCGGCAACGTGATCGGGTCGGAGACCCTGAGCCAGTAGGGATGCGGCGGGTCCTGCCCGCACTCCTGTGCGTCGCGGCGCTCGTCGCGGCGTGCGGCACATCGAAGACGCAGCCCCCGGCGCCGGACGCGCCGGGGGTTCGCGTCGACGCCACCGTCGACTGGGGTCGTGCCCAGCTCGCCGAAGGGCGCGGGCGGCCGGGGAGCGTCCTCGACGCCACGCGCTCGGTGGCGGGGGTCCGGACGGCCTACGGCGGCCGCTACGTGTCCGCCATCGCCGGACAGGCCGGCGACGGCTCGTCGGACTGGATCTTCTGGGTCAACGGCCTCGAGGCGGCGATCGGCGCCGCCGAGGTGCGGGTGGCCGCCGGCGACGTCGTCTGGTGGGACCGCCACCGCTGGGCGGGTCGCGTCCACGTGCCCGCCGTGGTCGCCGCCTGGCCCCGGCCCGTGACGCGCGGCCTCGGCGGCCCGAATCGGCGGATATCCGCCGATCCACCGCTCGCCGCGACGCTGCGTGCGCTCGGCGTGGAGGCGGCGGCACCGGCCGCCGTGTCCGGGCCCCGCGTCCTCGTGGACGGCGCCGCGGAGCTCGTCGACCGCGACCCGGGCTGGCGCGCCGCGGTGGCGGATCCCGAGGCCGCCGGCTTGACCGCGTGGATCGACGAGGGCGGCGCACGCGTGTGGGACGCCCAGCGCGGCCGGGACGTGGCCGTGCCCGCGGCGGTCGCCGTGATCGTCGCCACAACCGACGGCTTCGCCGCTGACGATCCGCCCATCTTCGCCGTCGTCGGGGTGACGGCAGCCGCGGCCAAGGCGGCTGCGCAGCTCCTCGCGCGCACTCCCTCCGTCGTGGCGCGCTCGGCGGCCGTCTGCCTCGACGCCACCGGCGCCATCGTCTGCCGCGGCGGGCTCGGGCCCATCGAGCCATGATGGCGCCGCTCCCCCCGCTCGTCATCGCGGTGGCGCTCGTGGCCGTCGCGCTGTCCACGGCGCAGCCGTTGATCGTCGCCGCCGCCCTCGCGAGTGCGCTGCTCCTGCACCTGGCCGCGCCGGGCCCGCATAGCCTGATGCTCCGCGTCGCCCTGGTGTCCGGCGCGCTGGTCGCCCTGCTGAACCCGTTCGCCGCCGTCGAGGGCGACCACGTGCTGGTCGCCGGACCGCACTTCGTGCTGCTCGACCTCGAGGTCACGAGCGAGGAGCTGCTCTACGGCCTCGTCGCCGGGGCCAGGCTCGCCACCGCGATCCTCGCCACGGCGGCGTTCCTCCGCCTCGCCGACCCGGACCGCACCCAGGCCCTCGCCACTCGGATCGCCCCGCGATCGGCGCTCACGGTGGCGCTGGCGGCACG
>JAUMCA010000124.1:0-13051 GCA_032119475.1 Thermoleophilia bacterium
GGCCGCGGTCGCCGATCGTGCGGCGTCGACCGCGCCGGCGACGCACGCGCAGCGCATCCCCCGACGGTCGATCGCGCTGGCGGCGATCGCCTACGTCGCCGTGTCGACGATCGCGCTCGCCGCCATCGCCGTGTGGCTCGTCGTCCGGCTGCTCCGCAGGGCGGTCGGCGGCCGGTCGGCGTGACGCCGGCGCGCGGCTATCCGAGTTCGGGGCCGATCGCCTCGCGCACGAGCGGGAGCATCTCCGCGTCGTCCGGGTAGTCCCGTCGACCCGCTGCGTGCTTCGAGAAGACGACGACGCCGTCCACCTCCAGGTCGTAGACGCCGCCGGTGCCCGGGATCAGCACCAGCTCGCGGATCGCGTTGCCCCAGCCCGCCATGATCGCGGCCGCGAGACGCGCGGCCCTCGGCGTCGCCCCTCAGGGGACGCAGTAGGTCAGGCGGATCGTGTGCGTCGGGTTCATCGCCATGCGCGCACTGTAGCGACGTCGCGCGCGCCCTAGACTCCGCGCCATGGCCAGCGTCGACGACGAACTGTGGGCGACCGGCGGCGACCGCCGCGAGCGGCGCCGGACGGGGAAGGCGGCGCGCGAACGGCTGCCCCTCGAGTCGCTCGGCGCCTGCCCGACGGATGACCGCGACCCCGTGGCGATCGTCGGGGCCGGCGACGCCGCGCGGCTGCCGTGGCTCGTGCCGATCCGCTACGGGCGGATGCTGCGGTCGCCGTTCGCGTTCTACCGGGGCAGCGCGGGCCTGATGGCGCACGACCTGGCGTCGCTGCCGCGGTCGGGCCTCGACGTGCAGCTGTGCGGCGACGCCCACCTGATGAACTTCGGCGTGTACGGATCGCCCGAGCGCGCGCTCGTGTTCGACCTCAACGACTTCGACGAGACGCTCGCCGGGCCGTTCGAGTGGGACGTCCGGCGTCTCGTCGCCAGCATGGTCGTCGCCGCGCGCGACCGTGGCTTCAAGCCGAAGCACCAGCGCGCGATCGCCCGTGCGACCGCCGAGCGCTACCGGACCGCCATGCGCGAGTTCGCGGAGCTGAGCACGCTGGAGATGTGGCACGCGCAGCTCGAGGTCGACGCGGCGCTGGCGACCGTCGCCGACGACGCGTGGCGCGCGTACGCCACTCGCGTCGCCGAGCGCGCCCGCGGCAAGGATCACCTGCAGGCGGTCGCGCGCTTCACCGAGGTCGTCGACGGCCGGCGGCGCATCGTGGTGGACCCGCCGCTGATCGTGCCGCTCGCCGTCCTCGAGGAGCACGACGTGCTGCCGGACCGGCCCGAGCGGATCATCGGCCACGCCTACCGCGACTACCTCGCGTCCGTCCGCGACGACGTCCGGGTGCTGCTGGACCGCTACACGTACGTCGACGCGGCCCTCAAGGTCGTCGGCGTCGGATCCGTCGGCACGCGCTGCGCGATCCTGCTCCTGCAGGGCGCTGACGACCAGGATCTCCTGTTCCTGCAGATCAAGGAGGCCGGCGCGTCGGTGCTCGAGCCGTTCCTCGGCACCAGCGCGTATGCGCATCCGGGCCAGCGCGTCGTCGCGGGCCAGCGGCTGATGCAGTCCGCCAGCGACGCGCTGCTCGGCTGGGCGACCGGGATGGCCGGGACGCCGTACTACTTCCGCCAGCTGCGCGACTGGAAGGGCTCGGCGGAGGTCGAGAGGATGGACGAGCACCTGCTCGAGCTGTACGGCCGCCTGTGCGCCTGGACGCTCGCGAAGGCGCACGCGCGCTCCGGCGACCGCATCGCGATCGCGTCCTACCTCGGCTCGTCGCCGCGGTTCGAGGAGGCGCTCGCGGCGTTCGGCGAGGCCTACGCGGACCGCAACGAGGCAGACGCCGCCGCGCTGGACGCCGCGGCGTCCGACGGGCGGATCGTCGTCCAGGTCGAGCGGACCTGAGAACGCGAACGGGGCGGCGCCGTGGCGCCGCCCCGTGGAGTGCGTTCCCCGAGCGGCCGGACCCTACGCCGCGGCGGGGGTGGAGCCCTCGGTCGGGCCCTGGATCGCCGACGCCGGGATCGGCTTCAGCGGGTTGAAGATCATCATCAGCGCATACGTCATCACGGCGATGCCGATGATGCTGATGAGGAACCACAGGATCCCGCCGTCACGGAAGATGCCCGAGACGAGGCCGATCGCGATCGGGCCGAGCAGGGAGACCCACCACCACTGGCGGGCGTCGGTGTGGCCGCTGATCCGCCAGAGCCAGACCCAGCGCAGGATCAGCAGAATGATGTTCACGAGCGGGATGAGACCGAGGAGCACGAGCCACGGGTTCATGCCGCCGAGCCGCGCCATGCGGGTCTCCGCCAGCAGCGGGATGAACGAGAACCAGCCGAGCGACACGCCGGAGACGTCGCACAGGCGCATCAGCCGGATGCCGACGATCACGTACGAGGCGATCGCCGCCAGCACGATCAGGGTGGTGTACAAGCCGCTCATGGTTGCCTACCTCCAGTCGGGGCGGAACTGCCCCTAAGCGGTCGCCTCTTCGGCATGGGGGGCGCCAATCCTGCGCGTTCGGGGCGCACGGTGCGTTCGGTAGGATCGGCATGTGAGCGGTGACATCCAATGCGGCGTGTGCCGGCGCAACCTCCTGACCGGCGAGCGCTCGCTGCTCTTCTCCGACCCGCGCACCGGCGGTCAGGTCGAGGTCTGCCCCCTCTGCGCCGACCGGGCGGAGCGCAACGGCTGGGAGCTCCTCGAGGCGGCGCAGGCGCCCGTGTCGGCGGTCGTCGACGACGACAACCGCACGGTCCGCATCCTGACCGCCCAGATCAACACCCTCCAGCACCAGCTCGAGGACGCCCAGGGCCAGCTCGACGATACGCGCGACTACACCGCCGACCAGCTGGTCGAGATGGAGTCGCTGGCGGCGCGGCTGACGGACGCCGAGGCCGAGGGCGCCGCCGTGCGTGCCCAATCCGCGGAGCTGGAGCGCCAGATCGGGCAGCTCCGGCACGAGCTCGAGGAGTCGCGCAGCGCGCAGACGGCGATCCTGCGTGCGCGCCGGCGCGAGGCCGACGCCGTCTACCTCGCCGGCATCGCGGCGGAGATCTTCAACCGATCGCCGCAGGCCGCGACGATCGGCCTGCTCGTCGGGATGCACGGCTCGCCGAGCGTGCGCATCGACGTGATCGGCGCGGATCTGCCGCGTCCCGTCCGCCTGGCCTTCGCGTGGCCGCAGGGCGGTCGCGAGTACCGGGTGGACATCGATCTCGTCGCACGGCGCTTCGACCTCGTCGATCTCGTGCCCGGCGGCGACGGGCGGCTGGTGGAGATCGACACGCCGCTGCCGGGCAACGCGACGTGGGCCGACGGCCGCGTCGTCACGGCCCCCGCCGAGCCGACCATCGTCTGACGCGCGTCCCATCCGGCGCGCGGCATACCCTTGCCGTGTCCACCAAAGGAGGGGTTCACATGGACGGCATCATTCCGGCAATAGTCGCGCTCATCATCGCGATCGTCTTCGCGGCGGTCTGCTGGAGCCTGGCCGGTGCCCGCGACCGCAGTCAGATCGGCTGGGCGATCCTCGGGTTCTTCTTCCCGATCATCGCGCTGGTCGTCCTGCTGGTGATCGGCAAGAAGCGACCCAAGGCCGCCACGTCCTGACGTCGCTCGTCACGCGCCGGGGCGCTGCTAGCCTCGGCGCGTGACGATCGGGTCGGGACCCTCCCTCGCCGAGCGGCGCAGTGCCGCGCTGTTCGCGCGCGATGCGCTGGCCGCGCACCTGTCGGAGACGTGGTCGCCGCCCGTCGACCTCGTGCTGCTCGTGGCGACGGCCGACGCGGCCGTCAACGAGGCGGCGGCCGCGGCCGGGTCCGGCGCCGAGGAGGACCTGTGGCTCGCCGTCGCGGAGGCCGCCGACGCGGCGCGCGAGGCGGTCGCGGCGCATCCCGTGCCGCCCGGCCCGCTGATGGCCGCGGCCGGCGACCTCGCGCGTTCGGCGCGTGCCGTCGTCGATCGGATCCGCCTGGATCGCGCCTTCGACGCGATCACCGGATCCGATTCACCGCCGACGACGTAGGATCCCGTCCGTGGCGCAGCGTCCCTCGCGTGGTGATGTCGCCGACGTCCGCATCGACTCGCTGGCCACCGGCGGTCGTGGCGTCGCGCGCATCGACGGCTTCGTGGTCTTCGTCGACCGCGCGCTGCCGGGCGACGAGGCACGTGTGCGCGTCCGCACCTCGCGGCGCAAGCACGGCGAGGCCGACGTCCTGGAGATCCTCGCCCCGGGTCCCGATCGGGTGACGCCGACGTGCCCGCACGTCGGCGCGTGCGGCGGCTGCCGCTGGCAGGCGCTCGCCTACCCGGCGCAGCTGCGCGAGAAGGAGCAGCTCGTCCGCGACGCGATCAGCCGCATCGCGCACCTGCCCGAGGTGCCGATCGACGGCATCGTCGGCGCCGACGACAACCTCGGCTACCGCAACAAGATCGAGCTGACCTTCACGCAGGACGAGGAGGCGGGGCCGGCGCTCGGCTTCCACCGCGCGGGCCGCTGGGATCAGGTCCTCGAGATCGACCGCTGCCACCTGGTCGGCGACGCGCCGAACGCGGCCAAGGACGCCGTGCAGAGGTGGGCGCGCGCGAGCGGGCTGTCGGCGTACGACCAGCGTCTCCACGAGGGCGAGCTGCGCAACCTCATCGTCCGCCACTCCGCGCGCACCGGTGAGCTGCTGCTCGTGCTCGTCACGACGGACGTGGACCTGCCGCGCCTCGGCAACCTGATCGAGGAGCTGGAGGTGTCCGTGCCGGGGCTCGTCGGCCTCCTGCACACCCGCAACGGCGGCCTCTCCGAGGCCACGTACGGCCACCCGACCACGGTCGTCACCGGCCGCGACTGGTACCGCGAGGAGATCCTGGGGCTCACCCTGCACGTCCCGTGGAACGGCTTCCTGCAGACGAACACCGCGATGTGCGAGCGCCTGTACGGCATCGCCATCGAGGAGGCGCGCCTGACCGGCAGCGAGGTCGTCTGGGACCTCTACAGCGGCATCGGCTCGATCGGCCTGGCCCTGGCGCGCGACGCGGGACGCGTGGTCGGCATCGAGATCGTCGAGGAGGCGGTGCGGCAGGCGACGGCGAACGCCGAGCGCAACGGCATCGGCAACGCGGAGTTCATCGCCGGCGACGTCGCGAAGGCGGTGCAGCCGCTCGTCGACGCCGGGGCGCCGATGCCGGACCTCGTCGTCATCGACCCGCCCCGTGCGGGCCTCACGCCGAAGGCCGTCAAGCGCGTGCTCGAGCTCGCGCCGAAGACGATCGTCTACGTCTCGTGCAACCCGACCACGCTGGCCGGCAACGCCGTCTTGCTGACCGAGGGCGGCTACGCCCTGCAGACCGTCCGACCGGTCGACATGTTCCCGCATACCCCGCACGTGGAGTGCGTGGCGCGGTTCGAGCGCGTCAGCTGACCGCGCCCTAGTACGGCGGCAGCGCGTCGTGCCAGCGGCCGAGCTCGCGGAACGCGCGCCAGAAGCGCCGCTTCGCCGACTCGTCGTCGAGCGACTCGTCGATGTCCGGGGTGACGATCGCCTCGATCGTCGGGGTGAGCTGCTGCACGGTGCCGACCTGCTCGGGGTCGAGCGGCTCGGCGAGCGGGATGCGGATGCGGTTGATGAACGCCACGGTGTCGGCGCCCATGCAGACGATGAGCTTCGGCTCGACGATCTGGATCTCGCGCAGGAGGTAGTCGGCGGCAGGTCCCTTGGCGGCCTCGAGGTCGTCGCCCAGGCGCTTCGCGCAGTTCGTCCCGTAGATCAGGAGCGGGTCGATGCCGACCCGCTGGATGCTCTTCACGATCGCCGTGCCGGCGCGGCCGAAGAAGGCGACGCCCTCGGCGACCTCCGAGGGGCGGGGGCGTGCCTTCACGAGCATGATGTCGGCGTCCGGCGATCCGGACCCGAGGACCGGCGCGTGCGCGGGGTCGTCGTCGTCGACGGCATCGGCGATGTCGTGGCCGAGTGCGTTCAGCGCCTTGATGGCGCGATCGCGGTACCGCTCGGAGATCTCGTCGGAGTCAGCCACGGCGCGTGCGGCTTCATTCGGCGCTGACCGGACGGCTCCTTGTGCGGAACCACTTCCGCGCCTGGAGGGCGAGGATGCTCCGCGGGTTGCGCACGATGCGCGCGTCGCCGATGGCGAGCGCGAGCGACGCGGGATCGTCGAAGGCCGGCAGTTCGAGCCCCGCGGTGAAGAGGCCGTCGATGACGTGCTCGTCCGACCCGGCGCCGACGGGCAGCGCGAGCCGCGTGGCGACCGCCTGGGCGTCGTCGTTGAAGCGCTCCCGCATCAGCCGGCCGTTGACCGCCTCGAAGCAGTCGATCAGCGGCGCGAGGCGCTCGAGCAGAGGTGCCGGCGGGATCGCGTGCATGCGGTCGCACGGGTGGGGGACGTAGATGAACGCGCCGACGGCCCGCATCGCCTCGACGGTGTCGGCGAACGAGAGCCCGGGCGGGATGTCGTCCTCGAGGTACATGCCGATGACCTCGCCGGTGCGCGTCTTCACCTCGCTCGACACCACGATGTGGAGCGGCAGGCCGTGGGCCTCGGCGTGGGCGCGCGCGGCGTATCCGCCGGTGACGGTGTCGTGGTCGGTGACGGCGAGCGCCCCGAGTCCCAGCTCGAGTGCGCGGTCGCACAGCTGCTCGACCGTCGTGGCGCAGTCGGGTGAGTAGTTCGTGTGCAGATGGAAGTCGGCGAGGATCGGATCGGCGGGGGCGAGCGGCGACGGCGCGCGGGCGCGGTCCGCCGCGGCCGCCACGATCAGCGGCGCGGCCGCGTCCGCGGCGGTGGTGCCGATGCGCTCGAGCGTGGGCGACGCCTCGAGCGCCGCGTCGGCGACCCACCCCTCGCCGTCGACGCACACGACGAGGTCGACGTCCCCGCCGCGGATGACGCGCTGCACGTTCGCGTGCCCCGCCCACGTGAACGTCGGCCCGCCGACCGGCACGGCGCGGACGCCGCCGTCCGTCGGCTGGAGCGCGAGCGATCCGGAGTGCTCGAGCGCCCGCAGGACGCGCCGTCCCTCCGTCAGCGCCGCCGCGCTGCGCGCCGGCCCGATGACGATCGCCTCGACGCCGCGATCCGCGAGCCCCGTCGCCAGCGTGCGCGCGGCCTCGGTCTCCGCGTCGTCCCGATCCAGGGGCCGGCTGCAGACGACGACGATGCGCATGGCGTCCACGATACCGGTACCTCGGCTGCCGTACCGTCCTCACGCGGACGTCGTGCGGTGTCCGCGGCGTACGCGCTTGGGCGGACATTTTGGGTCCGGACCCAAAATGTCCGCTTTGGACGACGCACGTTGCCCGATTGGTGATGTGGTCTGCGCCGGACAGTCCACGACGGGCTGACCGCCGCGCAGAGCTCGCGGGATTGGCGGACATTTCGGGTCCGGTCCCAAAATGTCCGCCTCACGCGGAACGCATGTGCACCACACCACCGGTGTGGTTACGGGCCCCGAACGCAGACGGGCGGGCCGCGGGTTCCCCCGCGACCCGCCCGTCGGGTGCGGTGGACTAGCGCTTGGCCGCGGGCTTCTTGGCGGCCGGCTTCTTCGCGGCGGGCCGCTTGGCCGCCGGCTTCTTCGCGGCCGGCTTGGCGGCCGTCTTCACGGCTGCCTTGACGACGCGCTTCGTGGTGCCCTTCTTGCCGTACTTGCGGATGAAGACCTCGGTCTCCTCCCGCGCGAGCTCGTCGCGGTGCTGGACCGGCGGGGACTTCATCAGGTACGCCGACGGGTACTCGAGCGGACCCGAGAGGCCGTTGTCGAGGGCCAGCTTGATCAGGCGCACGGCGTCGATGACGATGCCGGCCGAGTTCGGCGAGTCCCACACCTCGAGCTTGAGCTCCGCGCTCAGCGGCACGTCGCCGAAGGCGCGGCCCTCGAGCCGGATGTACGCCCACTTGCGGTCCGTCAGCCACGGCACGTGGTCCGACGGGCCGATGTGGACGTTGTCGGCGCCCATCTCGTGCGGCACCTGGCTCGTGACGGCGTTCGTCTTCGAGATCTTCTTGGACTCGAGGCGCTCGCGCTCGAGCATGTTCAGGAAGTCGGTGTTGCCGCCGACGTTCAGCTGGTACGTGCGCTCGAGGTGCACGCCGCGGTCGTCGAACAGCGTCGCGAGCACGCGGTGCGTGATCGTGGCGCCCACCTGGCTCTTGATGTCGTCGCCGATGATCGGCAGCCCGGCCTGCTTGAAGCGCTTGGCCCAGTAGGGCTCACGGGCGATGAAGACCGGGATGTTGTTGACGAACGCGACGCCGGCGGCGAGCGCCTGCTCGACGTACCACTTCGTCGCCTCCTCGGAGCCGACCGGCAGGTACGACACGAGCACGTCGGCCTTCGTGTCCTGGAGCAGCTTGACGACGTCGCACGTCTCGCCCGGGGCCTTCGTGATGACCTGCGAGAGGTACTTCCCGAGGCCGTCGTGCGTCATGCCGCGCTGCACGATGACACCGCTCTTCGGCACCTTCGAGAACTTGATCGTGTTGTTCTGGCCCGAGAAGATCGCGTCCGAGAGGTCCTTGCCGACCTTCTTGGCGTCGATGTCGATGGCCGCCACGAACTCGATGTCCTTGATGTGGTAGCCACCGAGGTTCACGTGCATCAGGCCCGGCACGGTCTCCGACGGATCTGCGTTCTTGTAGTACTCGACGCCCTGGACGAGCGACGAGGCGCAGTTGCCGACGCCGACGATGGCGACGCGGACCTTGCCGTCCGAGCGGCGGGAGCCATTGGTGGTTGCCA
Organism: Thermoleophilia bacterium; assembly: GCA_032119475.1. GTDB lineage: Bacteria > Actinomycetota > Thermoleophilia > Gaiellales > F1-60-MAGs149 > F1-60-MAGs149. The sequence continues at coordinate 8,762 of JAUMCA010000124.1, forward strand.
CGTGGGGTATTCCTCCGGTGTTGGGTTCTAGAGCTGGCGCAGCACGTAGCGAGTGCGCTGCGCGACGGTGATGAGGGAGAGCAGGGCGAGCAGGATCATGCCCCACGGCAGCGCGCCGAGCGGGGCGAAGAGCAGGGCCGCGGCGATCAGCACCACGCGCTCGGCGCGGGCCATCATGCCGTGCGTGCCGTCGAGGCCGAGCGCCTCGGCCCGGGCCCGCAGGTACGACGTCAGGAACGACGCCGACAGCGCGATGACGACCGCGAACAGGGCGATCTCCTGGCCGTCACGGGCGAAGACAAGCGCGATCGCGCCGAACATGATGGCCTCGGACATGCGGTCGAGCACCGAGTCGATGATCGCGCCGCGCGGCCCGGCCTCGCCGCGCGCACGGGCCACGGCGCCGTCGAAGATGTCGAGGATCGAGCCGATCAGGAACACGACGCCGCCGGCGATGAACGCCTCGCGGTAGACGAGGACCGCGGCGATCACGTTGATGGCGAAGCCGGCCACGGTGACCTGGTTCGCGGTGACGGGAATGCGCGTCGCGCGCTCCATCACGCCGGCGATCATGCGCCGCGTCCCGTCCGTGTACTCCTGCTGCAGTCGCTCGACGCCCATGACGTCACCTACCGTAGGCCGCGTGCGCGCGCGAACGGCGTGTGGTCCGACGAGCGGTCGGTACGCGCCGACCAGCGGTCGTCAGTCGCCGGCGGGGGCCGGTCGCGGCACGCCGACCGCGAGGATCTCGCGCTGCGGGAGGCTCGACGGCCCCGGGATGCGCCCGCGGCTCGCGGCGAACGCGATCAGCAGGGAGAACAGCGCGGCGAAGGCGCCGACCGCCGCGTCGAGGATCCAGTGGTTCGCGGTCGCGACGATCGAGAACACGACGAGGCCGGGGTACAGCATCCAGAACAGCCGCAGCAGGCGGTTGCGGAAGACGAGCACGCCGGCCGTCCCGATGATCAGCGCGTAGGCGGTGTGGAGCGAGGGCATCGCCGCGTACGGGTTGCTGAAGAAGGCGATGATGCTCGACTGGTGGTTCACCGACGTCTGCTGGAGGGTGTCGATGAAGCCGAGGCCGCCGAACATCCGCGGCGGCGCGGTGGGGAGCATGATGTAGCCGATCAGGCCCGCGAAGCTCACGCTCAGGAGCGCGTTGCGGATGAAGTAGAACGCGTGGTTGCGGCGGAAGTAGATGAACAGCAGCAGCGCGTACGTGATCGTGAACTGGCAGTTGAAGTACGTCCAGTTGGCGACGGCCATGATGAGGTCCGGGCCGGTGATCGCCCAGTCCTGCACGGCCCGCTCGATGTTGATGCCCAGGATCTCCTGGGCGCGGCGGACGTCCAGCGCGTTGCGGATCGCGACGTAGCGGTCGCCCGACGCGAGGGTGCGCGATCCCTCGTAGGCGACGTAGAACGACCAGAACACGGCGAACTGCAGCCAGAAGTCGCGCCAGCCGCGCGGCATGTGGGTGCCGATGCGATCGACGGCGCGGCGCACGGCGTGCGGGCGCGACGGCGAGGCGGATGCGGAATCGGTCGCCACGACGTCATGGTACCCCGGTGTCGGGCTGGGGCTATCCGCCGATCTGGCTCATCGTCTTCGCCGTGCGGACGAAGCCGGGCTCGCCGATCTCGTGCTTCATCCGCTTGCGCAGGACCGCGCCGCGGATGATCCCCTCGATCTCGAGGTCGGAGGCGCCGCTGCGGAGCGGTGTCCGCAGGTCGGTCTCCTCGAGCGCGAACAGGCAGGTCCGCAGTGCACCCTCGGCCGTGATGCGAATGCGGTCGCAGGAGGAGCAGAACGGCTGGGAGACGGGGTTGATGAAGCCGACCTCGCCGGCTCCGTCGGCGAATCCCCAGCGCTCGGCGGTCGACGACGCTGGTGCGTCGAGCCGCACCAGCGGGTACGCCTGCTCGATCATCGCGCGGATCTCGTCGCCCGTCAGGACGTCGTCCTTGCGCCAGGTGCGGTCGGCGTCGAGCGGCATGAACTCGATGAACCGCACGACGTACGGCTTGCGGCGGGCGAGTTCCGCGAAGGCGACGACCTCGTGCTCCGTGAAGCCGCGCATCGCGACGCAGTTGACCTTGATCGGACGCAGCTCGGGATAGCGCTCCGCCTCCTCCAGCCCCTCGAGCACGCGGTCGAGCATGTCGCGGCGCGTGACCTCCTGGAAGCGGGTGTGGTCGAGGCTGTCCAGCGACACGTTGATCCGCCGCAGCCCGGCGTCCACGAGCGGGCCGGCGAGCGTCCGCAGCGCGACCCCGTTCGTCGTCAGCGCGAGGTCGTCGAGACCCGGCACGCGGATCAGGCGCTCGATCAAATCCGGGACGTCGCGGCGCACGAGCGGCTCGCCGCCCGTCAGGCGGACGTGCGAGACGCCCATCGCGGCGAGGATCGTGGCGAGGCGCTCGACCTCCTCGTACGTCAGGACCTCCGACCGCTGGAGCCACGGCAGTCCCTCGGCCGGCATGCAGTACCGACAGCGGAAGTTGCAGCGGTCCGTGATCGAGATGCGCACGCTCTCGATGCGGCGGTCGAACGAGTCGGTCAGCGGCGGGCGCATGGACGTAAGTGTAGGGACTCGCGGGCGGCGGGCTCAGTCGGCGAGCGGGAGCCGCTCGACGAAGCGCAGATCCCGGGCCGGATGGCCGTTCTGCGGAAACCCGGCGATCCACAGCGCGTCGACGCGGAGGCGCAGCGTGTGGCGCTCGACGGCCTCGCGCACGGCGTCGCGCGCGGCGGCGTAGGCCTCCACGTCCTCCCCGTACAGGACGGTCAGGTGCGGGACGAAGGCGTGGCGATGGCAGTCGTCGTCGCAGCGGCACAGCCGGCTCCGCAGGTCGACGAGGTTCTCGTTCCCGCCGCGCACGCCCATCCAGGCGACGGGGCGCGTCGCCGACGGGAACTCGCCGAACCCGCCGAGCTCGAGGTCGAAGGCCGGCATCGCGGCGACGTCCGCTCGCAGCCGGTCGGCCAGCTCCGGCGCCGCGCGGCGGCCGCGGAGCGGCGGGTAGAAGAGCGTGATGTGACCGGTGCGGGGATCCTGGGGTCGGATCGCCTCGGGGTCCACGATCTGGCCGACATCGGTCAGCACCTCGCGCGCGGCATCAACGCGGACGACCGCACCCCAGTACCAGCGCACCGGCGTCACCTCAGGGTCGTGGATCCCGCGGTGCCTCGTCGTCGAACGGGTCCCATTCCGCCGTCGACTCGCCCGGGGGCGGGAGTGCCGGCGGGCCGTCCAGCGTGTCCTCGTCGCCCGGCAGGTCCGGCGGCGCTGGCGCTGGCGCGAACAGCTCGTCGGAGCCGTCGTCGAGCGGGTCGTCGACGAGTCCGGCGGGGGCGGGCTCGTCGAGCTCCTCGAAGGCGCCCTCCGCGGGCGCCGCGACGTCGGCCGGCGGTGCCGGGGGCGGGGGCGCCACGTCGACCGTCGCGTCGTCGCCGTCCCACGCGTGCGTGGCCTCCTCGTCGGGCAGCGCGAGGCCCCCGTCCGCGGTGACGGCCGCTCCGGTGGCCGTGGCGGCGGCGACGGCGTCGTCCTCGATCTCGGGGACGACGGGCTCCTCGGCGAACGGGTCGTCGCGCTCGGGCCCGTCGACGCCCCAGATCTGCTGACCGTCGTACTCGAGTCCGGGCAGGTCGTCGGCGGACCAGCCGTAGGCGCCGTACCAGGACGGCGCCGCGGGCCAGGGCACGAGCCGCGAGCCGACGTGCACCATCGACACCTCGGGCGCGTCGCCGCGCTCGAGGGCCAGTCGGTTCTCGGGGCTGACGTACACGGTCGCGATCGTGCCGTCCGGACGGCGCAGCTCGATCGCCTCGGTGCCGAGCCCGTGCTCGTGGGAGAAGAAGCACAGCCCGGGGAAGCCGCGTGCGATCGGGGCTGGCGGCGCGTGGTCCGCGAGCCGGTGCTCGACCCACAGGACCTCCCACTCGACGCTGTCGAGCTCGCCGGCGCAGGTGCGCAGCTCGCGCGGGGACGTCAGCTGGGGCAGCGTGCGGCGGAGGGCGAGGATGCGGGCGCCCGCGGTCTGGAGGTGGTCGGCCGCGTCGGGGTCGATGCCGGCCTGGGTCGTCTCGCCGGTCAGCGTGGCGTGCCGCGCGGCAAGGGCCTCGAGGCGGTCGAGGTGGAACTCGCGGGCGGTCCAGACCGACCCGCCGCGGCGGCGCCGTCGCTGCTCGTGGGAGCGGGCGCGGATCCGCAGGAGGACGAGCACGATGCCGACGCCCAGCAGGGCGACGACGAGCCAGGGCCACCAGCCGCCGCCGCCGCCCGTC
>JAUMCA010000125.1:0-1982 GCA_032119475.1 Thermoleophilia bacterium
CTGCGTCGAGAAGACGCCGCGGCCGACGACGACGTCGTCGCGGAGGTCCGGCGGCAGGTAGCGGTCGGGGACCTCGAACGCCTCACCGGTGTCGACGCGCTGTCGCAGGCCCCGCAGCTCCTCGTCACTCATCTTCGGCATCGCGAACGACCGCAGGCCGATGTCGCCCAGCCTGCTGATCGCGGCCAGCGGGACGAAGTACAGCTGGCCGCCGGCCGCCGCCTCGAGGTTCGGCGGGTCCGTCCCGGGCGCCTCCAGCCGACCGAGGAAGACGCCGCCCAGGCGGGTGCCGTAGTAGCGCGAGAAGCCGGTCGTGATGCGCTCGAGATCGCGGATCTGCTGCTCGCGCTTCTCGCCTTGCTGCTGGTCGGCGAACGTGTTCACGGACCGCACCGCGAGCACGGCGGTGACGGTCAGCGCGACGAGGACCGGGATGATCCCGATGATCAGGAGTCGCGCGCGGAGGCTACGCAGGAGCAGCATCGTCGCCGACCTTGTACCCGACTCCCCACACCGTCACGATCGGGCACGCGTCGCCGAGCTTGCGGCGCAGCTGGCGGACGTGCACGTCGACGGTGCGGGTGTCCCCGGCGAACGTGTAGCCCCAGACGCGCTCCAGCAGCTGATCGCGCGTGAGGACGTTGCCGCGCTCCTCGAGCAGCGCCCACAGGAGGTCGAACTCCTTCGGCGCGAGCTGGACGTCCTGGCCGTCGACCGTCACCTCGTGGCGGCCACGGTCGATCGCGACGGGCCCGTGCGTGAGGATCCCGCTGGCCGCCGGCGTGGCCGCGACCGGCGCGCGGCGCAGGATCGCCTTCACCCGCGCCACGAGCTCGCGCACGTTGAAGGGCTTCGTCAGGTAGTCGTCGGCACCGACCTCGAGGCCGACGATCTTGTCGACGTCGTCGTCGCGCGCCGTGACCATGATGATCGGCACCTGCGAGGCGCCGCGAATGCGACGGCAGACCTCGAGGCCGTCGATGTCGGGCAGGTTGAGGTCCAGCACCACCAGGTTCGGCGGGTGCTCCTCCATCATCCGCAGCGCGTCGGTGCCCGTCAGCGCATGCTCGACGTCGAAGCCGGCGCGCTCGAGGTACGTCTTCACGGGCGTCGCGATGTTGATCTCGTCCTCGACGATCAGAATGCGCTCGGCCAATCCGACCGCCTCCTCACGGCAGAAGCTTGACGATGACCCTCTCGTCCGCAGTGTAGGAGACCGTCGGCGCGCCATCCGCGCTGTACGACCCCTCACCGGCGAGGGTCAACGTCCCGCACCCGGACACGACCAGGGTGCGGAGGCGGACCGCGCCGCGGATCTCGATCGCGTACGCGCCGGCCTGCTGATGCCAGAGCCGCACCGGGCGCAGGACGCGCCACTCGGTGCCGCGCGCCGTCTTCTTCAGGCGGGCGCAGTGGTGCAGCGGCCGCGCCTCGTCGACGCAGGCGATGCTGTCCGCGATGCTCGGCGGGCCGCTGATGCGCGCGCCGCGGCTGATCTCCTCGATCATCAGCGAGGCGTCGGTCACGGGGTGCGCGCGAAACGAGACGTCACCAGATCCGCGCTCCATCTCGAACGACTTGGCGCCGGCCATGGGCACGGCGATCAGGAGAGCGGCGAGGCCGAGGACGATGAAACGCACGGACGCATTATGCGTTGCTTCCGCAGCACGCGTGTGAGCGATTTGTGAGGTCGGTCCGGGCGGTTACCGGGCCCTTAATGAAACAAAGGGGCCTGGCCCCTTTGTTTCATTAAGGACGGACGTGGTCAGTCGCGGTAGCGGTGGAAGCCCTCGCCGGACTTCCGCCCGAGGCGGCCCTGCTCGAGCATCTCGAGCAGGATCGGGTGCGGTGCGTAGTGGTCGTCGCCGAGGCCCTCGGCGATCGCCTGCGAGGCGTGGACCTGGACGTCGACGCCGATCAGGTCGATCAGGGCGAGCGGGCCCATCGGCCAGCCGGCGCCGGCCTTCAGCGCGCGATCGATG
>JAUMCA010000126.1:0-41827 GCA_032119475.1 Thermoleophilia bacterium
CGCCCCTCCCCGGCCGTCAGGCGCGTACGAGCACTCGGCCGTCCTCGACCCGCACGGGGTAGACGGCGACGCGGAGGCCCTCGTCCTCGGGGCAGACGCCGGTCCCGGCGTCGAACTCCCAGCCGTGCCACGGGCAGACGACGACGGTGCGGTCGACGAGCGCGTAGCGGCCGCCCGGCTCGCCCTCGACCCGCTGCTCGACGGTGCCGAGGCAGAGGCGCGCACCGGAGTGCGGGCAGCGGTTGCGGATCGCGATCAGGTCGCGGGTGCGTGGATCGCGCATGACGCCGATCTCGCGACCGCCGATGCGGGCGATCGCCGGTGCCCCCGGCTCGATGTCCGCCTCCGCGCCGACGTCGTGCCAGTCGCTCATCGCGTCACCGGGACGTCCAGACGGCTCCCGTAGAAGGCGACCGCGTTGTCGTGCATCACGCCCTGGCGCCACGCCTCGGGCAGGCGGTTCGCCAGCCAGCGCGGCTCGTCTCCGTCCCAGTGGGGGTAGTCCGACGCGTAGCAGAGGATGTCGGGTGCGCCGACGGCGGCGAGCATCTGCCACAGCAGCTCGTCGTGGCCGTCGGTGTGCTCGAGCGGCTGGGTGGCGAAGCGGACGTGGCGACGCACGGTCTCGATCGGCGGCTCGTCCATCCACGGCGTGTCGTCGCGCAGACCGCGCCAGTTCGTGTCGTGGCGCCACAGCATCCCCGGCAGCCAGGCGACGCCGCCCTCGATCAGCAGCACCCGCAGGTCGGGCAGGCGGCGGAAGGTCCCGTGCGTGAGCAGGGACATCAGGTGGCCCATGATCGAGCAGGCCGAGCCGATCGTGTGCCACTCGATGTAGAAGGTCGGCACCCCGGCGCCGCTCGGCTGGTGCGCGAGGCCCATGCCCTCCATGCCCGAGTGCACCGCGACCGCCAGCCCGTGGGCGGAGGCGGCCTCGAGGATCGGCAGGTAGCGCGGATCGCCGTACGGTCGCTCGCTGCCGCCGGACAGCAGGACCTGCACGAACTGCCGGTGCGGGGCGCAGCGCTCGATCTCGCGGACCGCGGCGGCCGGGTCCTGCGTGGGGACGACGATGGAGCCGCGGAAGCGGGCGTCCTGCGGGAACCAGTCCTCGCGCAGCCAGTCGTTGTGGGCGCGGGCGAGGGCGGCCGCGCGGTAGGCGTTCTCCATCAGGCCGACGCTGAGCGCGTCGTCGGCGGTCAGGATGCCGATGTCGGCGCCCTGGTCGTCGAGCACCTCCCGGGCCACCGTGGCGGCGTTGCCGCCGGGCATGCCGGAGTCGTCGGTCGCGAGATCCGTGCGGAACCAGGTCGACGGGTTCGACCACGGGTAGCCGGGCAGGCCGAGCAGGTAGGACTGGTTGCGGTACCACTCGCGCTCGGACGCGTCGATGTACTGGAGGATCTCCTCCGGCTGCGCGATCTGGACGTGGACGTCGCAGTCGATCACTCGTGCCCCCTCGCTCCCGTGAAGGTCCCAGCATAGCCGGTTTCTGAACGTACGTTCAGGCTTGGCGGCCGCCACGCGGCCACGCGGCGTGCGGGTCCCGGCGGCGTCGCCGCCGGGACCCGGCCGATCAGGACAGGGCCTTCTTCTTCAGCGCCTCGAACTCCTCCGGGGTGATGGCACCCGAGTCGAGGAGCTGCTTCGCCTTCTCGATCTGCGCCGCGGAGCCGCCGGCCACGTCCTTGACGTGGTCGTCGAAGTCCTTCTGCGCGGCCTGCACGGCGGCCATGCGCCGTTCCGCCATGTTGTGGCTGTTGACGATCAGGTAGATCAGCACGCCGAACAGGGGCGCCAGGATCAGGAAGATGATCCAGATCGCCTTCTTGCCGCCCGAGCAGTCCTTCCGGCTGAACAGATCACCGAAGACCATGATCAGCAGCCAGAACCAGATGACGAAGCCGAAGATCAGCAGCATCGTCCAGAGCAGGTGCAAGAGCGGGTAGTCGTCCATGGAACCTCCGTCGTTTGACGCACCCGAGTGTACGGGGCGTGACACCCCACCGCGTGGGTGGGTGCACTTGACGCGACAGCTGTTCCGCGGGATCGTCCCGCTCAGGCGACGAGGAGGAATCCATGTTCGACGCGACGACGGCGGAGCGGCTGACCACTGACGGCGACTGGTTCGCGCCGTACTACATCTCGCTCGGCTACCGCCTCGGAAACGTGCTCGTGCTGTCGGGGCAGGCGTCGATCTCGGAGCAGGGCGAGATCGTCGGGGCCGGGGACTTCGACGCCCAGGCCGCGCAGACGTTCGCGAACCTCGAACGGGTGCTCGCCCTCGGCGGTTGCGGGCTCCAGGACATCTTCAAGGTGACGATCTACCTCACCGATATGGGGAACTTCCCCAAGATCATGGAGCTCCGGCAGCGGCACTTCACGCCGCCCTATCCGGCGGACACCATCGTCGAGGTGCGGTCGCTCGCGCTGCCGGAGCTGATGATCGAGATCGACGCCATGGCGCTCGTGCCGACGGACGGCGTGCGCGGCGTGCGCGGCTAGCGGCCCGCCGCCGGTCAGCCGTGCGTCGGCAGGGGGAGCTCGCCGACCCGCGGCAGCTCGAGGCGCTCCCAGACGTCCACGAGCCCGGCGAGCAGCGCGCGCTCGTCGTCGTCGGTGTGGAGCGGGCTGGTCGTGATGCGAAACCGCTCGGTGCCCCTGGGGACCGTCGGGTAGTCGATCGGCTGGACGTAGATGGCGTGCTCGTCGAGCAGGAGGCGCGCTGCCTCCCGTGCGCGCAGTGGATCGCCGAGGATGACGGGGATCAGGTGGCTCTCGGTGTGGAGGGTCGGGATGCCCTCGGCCTCGATGGCCGCGCGGACGTCGGCGACGCGGCGGTGGAGCTCGATCCGCTCCGTGTCCGTGGCGCGCAGGTGCCGGATGCTGGCGTGCGCCGCCGCGACCACGACCGGGGCCGGGGAGGTGGTGAAGATGAAGCCGGATCCGTACGAGCGGACGAGGTCGACCAGGCGCTCGGAGCCGGCGATGTAGCCGCCCTGCGCCCCCACCGCCTTGCCGAGCGTGCCCTGCAGGATGTCGACCTCCGACTCGAGGCCCTCGCGGGCGACGATGCCGGCGCCCTCGGGGCCGTACATGCCGACCGCGTGCACCTCGTCGACGTAGACGAGGCCGTCGTTGGTCCGGGCCACGTCGGCGAGGTCGGCGATCGGGGCGATGTCGCCGCTCATCGAGTAGACGCTCTCGAAGGCGACGACCCGCGGGCGTGCGGCCTCCTCGGCGCGCATCAGCGCGGCCAGGTGGTCGGCGTCGTCGTGCTGGAAGACGCGGACCGTCGCACCGCTGCGGCGCATGCCCTCGATCATCGAGTTGTGGTTGCCGGCGTCGGAGAAGATGACGCAGTCGGGCAGCGCGCTGCCGAGGACGGCGAGCGCCGTCCAGTTGGCCACCCAGCCGGACGAGAAGAGCAGCGCGGCCTCCTTGCGGTGCCACGTCGCGAGCTCGCGCTCGAGCGCCACGTGCAGCGACGTCGTGCCGGAGATGTTGCGCGTGCCGCCGCTGCCCGCACCGCGTGCGGCCGCCGTCTCGATCACCGCGGCCGTGACGTCGGGATGCGCCGCCATGCCGAGGTAGTCGTTCGAGCACCAGACCGTGACGTCGCGCAGCGTCCCGTCCTTCGCGTGCAGCACCGCGCGCGCCGTGCCCGCGACCCGTTCGATCTCCGCGAATTCGCGGTAGCGGCCCTCGACGCGCAGGCGGTCGAGCGCATCGTCGACGATGCCCGCGTAGTCCACGCCCGGCACTCTACCGGCACTCGCCATACGGGGGTCTACCCGGTGGCGAACGTCGCCAGCGCGGTCCAGCCGCCGGCCCGCGTCGTGGCGAGGTCGTAGAGGCTGAATCCCGTCGCGCCCGCGTCGAGCGATGCGCGTGCCGCCGCGTCGAGCTGGGCCGCGGACAGCCGGTTCGCGACGCCGGTGATCACGTGCACCTCGACGTCCGGATCGCCCGTGGCGGTGCGCAGGCGCTCGACGCACCCGGTCGTGTCGCGGTACACCCGCTCCGCGCTGTGCCGGCGCGACGGGTAGCACATGGGCATGAACGCGTCGGCGGCGTCGTGCAGCTCGACGTAGGGGAACACGGGCCAGTACATGGACACGGGGGAGGGGATGATCGCCGCCAGCGGCACCTTCGGGTTCGCCGTGCGCGCCCAGGCCGCGAGCTCCGCCGCGCGCCGGGCGCGCAGCTTCGGGTTCCGCACGATCGTCGCCTCGATGTCGATGGCGAGCCCGTCGACCGCCTCGCCGCCGCCGATGCGCAGCGCCGCCGCGAGGCGGGCGCGGTCCTGTGCCGGGTTGCGAAAGCCGGGCAGGTACCACGGGATGACGCGCAGGCCGCTCTGGTGCGCGAGCGCGACGAGGCGCCTCAGCGCCGCGGGGTCCTGGACGGCGGTCCGCGACTTCCAGTTCGCGGTCTCGACGTAGATCGCGGGCACGCCCCGCTCGAGCGCGATCGCGACGACGCGCTCGGGCGCGCGCCGCTGCGCGTCCCAGATGTCCACCCACAGGCCGGTGCCCGAGAAGACGGCGGCGCGCGTCGGCTCCGCGGACGCGGCGGGGGCCGCGACGAGCGACGCGGCGGCGAGGGCGAGGAGCAGTGCGAGGCGGCGCACGACGCCCATCCTACGGCCGCCCCGCTCGCGGTCGTCACAAGGCTAACGCTCGGTAGCCGAAACGGCGAACGCGTGGTAGCCTCACCGGGCGCGGATCCGCGCCGGGAGGAGAGGGGGTCGGCGTGGCCGAGCGGCTCATGGAGAAGGGCATCACGGCGGCCCCGTTCGCCGGGGGCGACACCGTTCCGGAGCGCGCGCGCATCGTGGTGGTCGGCGGTGGCATGGCGGGCATGTCGATCGCGCTGGGCCTCGCCGAGGCCGGCGAGCGCGACGTCGTCGTGCTCGAGCGCCGCAGCATCGCGAGCGGCACCACGTGGCACGCGGCGGGCCTCGTCGTCCGGGCGCGCGGCACCCACGCGCTGACCGGCCTCGCGGACCGGAGCGTCGCGATCTACAGCGGCCTCGAGGAGCGCACGGGCGTCGAGGTCCACTTCAACCGCTGCGGGTCGCTGACGCTCGCCACCCACGCCGGCCGCTGGGACGAGCTGCGCTACGCCGCCGGCGTCGCGCGCCACCACGGCATCCCGGTCGAGGAGGTCGGCCCGGCGGACGTCGAGCGCCTCTGGCCGCTCGCGACGGGCACCGGCGTGGTCGGGGCGCTCCACCAGCCGACCGACGGGCACCTGAATCCCGGCATGGCCTGCCTCGCCCTGGCCAAGGCCGCGCACGACGCGGGCGTCCGCATCGTGGAGGGCGCCGTCGTCACGGCGATCGAGCGCGACGGCGGCGGGGTGACCGGCGTGGTCACGGCGCAGGGGCGCGTCGCCTGCGAGCACGCGGTCCTCGCCTGCGGCCTGTGGACGCGGGATCTCGCCGCGTCGGCGGGGGCGACCGTGCCGCTGTACGCGGCGGAGCACGTGCACGTCTCGACGGCTCCGATCGACGGCGCGGCGGACACGCTCCCCGTCCTGCGCCAGCCGGACGGCTACTTCTACGCGCGCCACAACGGCGGCGGATTGATGGTCGGCGCCTTCGAGCCCGACGGCGTCCCGCGCAGCGTGGACTCGCTCGGCCCGGGCTTCGCGTTCGGCGAGTTCGAGGCGGACTGGGACCACTTCGCCCCGGTGCGCGCGTTCGCCACCGAGCGCATCCCCGCGCTGGCCGGCGCGGACTTCAACCGCTTCCTCAACGCGCCGGAGTCGTTCACGCCCGACGCCAACTTCTGCCTCGGGGAGACGAACGAGGTCGACCGCCTGTGGGTCGCGGCCGGCTTCAACTCGCAGGGCGTCATCTACTCGCCGGCCGCGGGCGAGGCACTCGCCGCATGGCTGGTCGAGGGTGCGCCGCAGCACGACGTCAGCGAGGTCGACGTGCGGCGCTTCGCGCGCGAGCAGGCCAACCGCCGGTACCTGCACGCCCGCACGTACGAGGGGCTGGGCCGCCTCTACGCCATGCACTGGCCCGGGCTCGAGATGCAGACGGCGCGCGACGTCCGCCGCGGGTCGCTGTGGGAGCGCCTGCGCGATCGCAACGCGTGCTTCGGCGAGGCCAACGGCTGGGAGCGGGCGATGTGGTTCGCGCCCCCGGGCGTCGAACCCCGGACGGAGTACTCGTTCCAGCGGCCGAATTGGTTCCCGCACGTGCGGGAGGAGCACATGGCTGCGCGCGAGACGGCCGCCCTGTTCGACCTGTCGTCGTTCGCGAAGCTCGACGTCGCCGGCCCCGACGCCCTCGCCGTGGTCCAGGAGCTGTGCACGCGGGACTGCGACATCGCGGTCGGGCGCGTCACGTACACGCTGATGCTCAACGCCGGGGGCGGCATCGAGGTCGACGGCACCGTCGTCCGCCTCGCCGACGACCGCTTCCGCGTGATCACGCCGACCGTCGCGCACGCGAAGACGCTCGGCCTGCTCGCGCGCGGCTGCCGGGGCCGGGCCGCTGCGGTGTTCGACGCCACGTCCGCCCACGCGACGCTCGCCCTGATGGGCCCGGCGAGCCGGGACATCCTGCAGGCGATCTCCCCCGACGACCTGTCTGCGGACGCCTTTCGCTTCGGCACCGCGCGGGAGCTCGAGGTCGGCACCGGCTACGCGCTCGCACTGCGGGTCAGCTTCGTCGGCGAGCTCGGCTACGAGCTGTACCCGACGGTCGACCAGGCGCCCGCGCTGTTCGACGCGCTGCTCGAGGCCGGAGCGGCGCACGGCCTGCGGCTGGCCGGCTACCACGCGCTCAACGCGCTGCGCTGCGAGAAGGGCTTCCGCCACCTCTGGCACGACATCGGCGTCGCCGACGATCCGCATCAGGCGAGCATGGAGTGGCTCCTGTCGCCGGGATCCGGCTACCGCGGCGAGGCCGCGATGGCCGGCCGCGGGACGCCGGACCGCCGCCTGCGGCTGATCCGCCTCGACGAGCCGGAGCCGATGCTGCTGCACGGCGAGACCGTCTTCCGCGACGGCGCGGCCGTCGGCTTCGTCACGAGCGGCGGCTACGGCCACGCGATCGGCGCCGCCTGCGGCCTGGCGATGCTGGTCGCCGACGCGCCGATCGGCGACGGGTACACCGTCGACGCGGGCGGCACGCCCGCCGCGGCGACCGTGGCCGATGACCCCTGGTACGACCCGTCCGCGGCGCGCATGCGCGCCTGATCCTCCCGAGGAGCACACGAGAATGAGCATCACCCCCTACGAGGCCCTGCACTGGCACCTCCATCCCGGCCGCACCGCGCTCGTCGTGATCGATCCGCAGAACGACTTCCTCCACCCGGACGGCTGGTACGCGCAGCAGGGCGTCGACATCACCCATATGCAGCGGTCGATCGAACCCACCCGGCGCCTCGTCGAGGCCTGCCACGCGGCCGACGTCCCGGTCATCTGGACGCGCCACGGCTCGCACGACACCCGTGACGCCGGCACGTTCCACGAACTGCGCCCGTTCCTGCGCGACGGCGGGCTCCGCATCGGCACGTGGGGCTACGAGATCCTCGACGGGCTCGACTACCGCGAGGGCGACTGGATCGTCGAGAAGCAGCGCCTCAGCGCCTTCTTCCAGACGAACCTGGAGATCGTGCTGCGCGGGTTGAACGCGGACACGGTGCTGATCTGCGGCGTCCTCACGAACCAGTGCGTCGCCGCGACGTCGAAGGACGCGACGTTCCGCGACTTCCGCCCGATCGTCGTGGAGGACGCGACCGGCACGACCTTCCCGCACCTGCACGAGCCGGCGATCGAGATGATGCGCGTGGGCTGGGCGCAGGTGAACGCGCTGGATGCGACGCTCGCCGAACTGGCCGCGCTGCCGGCGGCCGTCCGATGATCCTGGGCGCCCAGTTCCTGCCCGAGCGCTGCGACGAGTTCCTCGCCTCGGTGCGCGCGGCCGACGAGGCGGGCTACGCCCGCGCCTGGCTGGTCGACGGCCAGATGCTGTGGCAGGACATCTACGTCTACATGACGCTCGGCCTCGAGCAGACGTCGTCGATCGCCTTCGGCGCCGCGGTGACCAACCCGTTCACGCGCCACTTCACCGTCACCGCCAGCGCCACGGCGACGCTCGAGGACCGCTATCCGGGGCGGGTCCTGCTCGGTCTCGGCCGCGGTGACAACGCGGTGCGCACCATCGGCCTGAAGCCCGTGCCGACGAAGACGCTCTACGCCACGGTGCCGCGCATCGCGGCGCTGATGCGCGGGGAGGAGATCGACTTCGACGGCACGCCCATACGGATCCGCTGGGCCGAGCACGAGGTCCCGGTCATGCTGGCCGCGACGGGGCCGAAGAACCTCCGTGCCGCGGGCGCCCTCGCCGACATCGTGATGATCTACGTCGGCGTGCACCCGGAGGCGGTGCGCTGGGGGATCGAGCAGGTGCGGGCCGGCGCCGCGGAGGCCGGCAAGGACCCGGATGCGGTCGAGATCTCGCTGCTCACCGCCATGTGGGTCGACGAGGACCAGGAGCGCGCCTGGCAGGAGTGCCGCTGGGCCCCGGCCGCGTGCGCGAACCACATCGCGGACGTCGTGTCGCGCAATCCGGCGCACGGCATGCCGGACGTGATGACGCGGCTCGTGCAGGCACGCGATGAGTACGACTACTACGCCGGGCACCTCGACTCGCACGCCGACCACACGTCGTACCTGACGGGCGATCTGGTCGACGACTTCGCGCTGGCCGGCACGCCCGACAAGATCGTCGCGCGTCTCGAGGAGCTCGCGGCGCTCGGCGTCCGCGAGGTGTCGTGCGCGTACCTCAACGGGCAGATCGACCAGATCGAGCGGGTGGGGCGGGAGATCATCCCGTGCCTGCCGGAGTAGATCCGTGGCGCAGGGAAACGGCACCGCCGCGCGGATCCTCGCGGTGGCCGCGCGCAAGTTCTACGAGCGCGGCTACCACGGGACGAACATGCGGGACATCGCCGCCGAGGTCGGCGTGCGCGCGCCGAGCATGTACAAGCACTTCGACGCGAAGCAGGACCTCCTGTTCGCGATCGCGCACGGCGTGATGGTCGACCTGCTCGCGCGCGGGCAGG
This sequence comes from Thermoleophilia bacterium, assembly GCA_032119475.1. GTDB lineage: Bacteria > Actinomycetota > Thermoleophilia > Gaiellales > F1-60-MAGs149 > F1-60-MAGs149. Next base: position 9,090 of record JAUMCA010000126.1, read on the forward strand.
AGGCCGTCGCCGGCGTCGAGGACCCCGCCGACCGCCTGCGCGGGCTGATCCACCAGCACGTCGCCTTCCACTGCGAGCGCCGCTTCGAGGCCAAGGTCGCCGACGACCAGCTCCACGCGCTCGACGACGCGCGGCAGGCCGAGGTGATCGCGGTGCGCGACGACTACGAGCGGTTGTTCCGCGACGCGGTGGAGGACGGGGCCGGGCGCGGCTGGGTCGTCCCCGACGCCGCCGTCATCACGTTCGCGATCACCACGATGGCGTCGTCCGTGACGGTCTGGTACCGCGAGGACGGGCGGCTCGCGCCGTCGGAGATCGCCGCGGCGTACGCCGACTTCGCGCTGCGCGGGGTACGGGCGTGAGGCGGCGTCAGTCGCGCAGGTGGTCGGCCAGCGAACGCGCTGCGATCGCGGCGTGATCGGCATCGGCTGCCGCGCTGCGCCGCTGCTGCAGCGTGTACTCGAGCAGGGCCGCCCGCGCGCGGTGGGAGTGGTCGAGCAGCAGTCGACCCAGTCGCTCGCCGTCGCGCGCCTCCAGCGCCGCGATCATCTCGTGGTGCTCGGCCTGGGCCTCGGCCTGCTCGCTGAGGACGCTGACCGCGACGCGCGAATACGGGTCCATCATCGTCAGGACCCGACCTGCGACCTCGGCGAAGTGGGGCATCCCGGACAGGCGGTGCAGCTCCTGGTGGAAGGCGTAGTTCCGGTCGGACCAGGTCTCGGGATCGGTGTCGTCCATCTGCTCGACGAGGCCCCGGAGCATCTCGATGTCCGAGTCCGTCGCCACCTTGACCATCCCCGGCGCCATCTGCGACTCCAGCAGGGCGCGGAGCGTCCACAGCTCCTCGACCTCCTCGGGCTCGAGCGCCGTCACGCGCGCGCCGCCGTCCTCGCCGAACGTCACGAGCCCCTCGGCGGCCAGCGCGTGCAGCGCTTCGCGGACGGGGATGCGGCTGACCCCCATCGCCTCCGCGATCGAGGCCTGGATCAGCGGCTGCCCGGGCGTGAGCATGCCCTGCCGGATGGCCTCGCGCAGGACGTCCGCAATCGGCGGACGCGTGCCGGGCCGGGCGCTGTCGGGTCGCGTCGCCATGCGCCGCAATCGTAGTCGGTTCGTCGTTGCCATCATCAGCCGCCCGGTCAGGCCGTCGGTATTTGCATTCTAGTGTATACACTGTATGCTCTCGCCCACGCACTGCACCGAAGCGGCAGGAAACCCGCTCAGGGACAGAGGAAGGGAGTTCGCTCGTGAAGCGCATCGGAGTAGACGTCGGAGGTACGTTCACCGACCTGATCCTGGTCGACGAAGAGGCCGGGAAGATCACCGTCGACAAGGTCCCGTCGACCCCGGACGACCCGTCGCGCGGCGTCGTCGAGGGCGTCAACCGCCTCTGCGAGAAGGCCGGCGTCGCCCTCTCCGAGGTCGACAACCTCCTGCACGGCACCACCGTCGCCACCAACATCGCACTCACCCATCAGGGCGCCGAGGTCGGCATGATCACGACGGAGGGCTTCCGCGACATCCTCCACATCGCGCGGCACAAGAAGCCGCTCAACTTCTCCCTCCAGCAGGACCTCCCGTGGCAGACGCGTCCGCTCGTCAAGCGCCGCCACCGCCGCGTCGTCGCCGAGCGCGTCACCGCGCCGCACGGCGAGGTCATCACGCCGCTCGACGAGGAGGCCGTCCGCCGCGAGGTGCGCCTGCTCAAGGAGGCCGGGGTCGAGGCCGTCGCCGTCTGCCTGCTGCACTCCTACCTGAACCCCGCGCACGAGCAGCGCATCGCCGAGATCCTCACCGAGGAGTTCCCCGAGGCGTACCAGTCGATCTCGAGTGACGTGATCCCCCTGTACCGCGAGTACGAGCGGTTCTCGACCGTCGCGCTGAACGCGTTCGTCGGCCCGAAGGTCTCGACCTACCTCGACCGCTTCTCCAGCTCGATGAAGGACGCCGGCTTTCAGCATCGCGTCCAGCTCATGCAGTCCTCCGGCGGCATGGCGACCGTCGAGTCCGCCTCGCGCCGCCCGGTCAACCTCCTCATGTCGGGCCCGGTCGCGGGCCTGATCGGCGGCATCTGGGCCGGCAGGATGGCCGGCTACGACTCCGTCATCACGCTCGACATCGGCGGCACGTCGGCCGACGTCGGCGTGGCGGCGGGCGGCCAGACGCGCATGCGCCACCTGCTCGACACGAAGGTCGGCGACTACCAGGCGATGGTGCCGATGGTCGACATCGACACCATCGGCGCCGGCGGCGGCTCGATCGCGTACGTGGACGAGGGCGGCGTGTTCCGCGTCGGCCCGCAGTCCGCGGGTGCCGATCCCGGCCCGGCCTGCTACGGCCGCGGCGGCACGCAGCCGACGTCGACGGACGCCCAGGTCATGCTGGGCCGCCTGCGCCCGGAGCGCGGCCTCGTCGGCGGCGGCCTCGCGCTGCAGCGCGATCTGGCCCGTGAGGTGATCGAGGGGCTCGCGGAGCGGGTCGGGATGACGCCGGAGAACGCGGCGCTCGGCGCGCTGCAGATCCAGAAGTTCGGGATGACGCAGAACATCGAGGTCAATTCGGTGCGCCGCGGCTACGACCCGCGCGACTTCACGCTCGTCGCCGCCGGTGGCGCCGGCCCGCTGTTCTCCTGCGAGGTCGCGCTCGAGCTCGAGATCCCGCGCGTGCTCGTCCCGCCGCACCCCGGCATCGTGGCGGCCACGGGCCTCCTCGCGACGGACCTCCAGCACGAGTTCGTCGGCACCTACCGCCAGGCGGTCGCGGAGCTCGACGCCCCCGCGCTCGACGCGAAGTACGGCGAGCTCGTCGCGCAGGCCACCAGCCAGCTCGACGAGGACGGCGTCCCCGACGATCGGCGCCTGGTCCGCCGCCTCGCGGACTGCCGCTACGCGGGCCAGGGCTACGAGGTCCGCTTCGATGTGCCGGCGGGCGACCCGTCGCGCGCCGGCTGGGCCGACGAGCTGGTCGAGGCGTTCCACGTCGCCCACGAGGGCGAGTACGGGCACCGCTTCGAGAACGCGCCCGTGGAGATCATCAACATCCGCGTCCTCGGCATCGGCCGCATCGACGAGCTCCAGTGGCCCGAGGCACGGCAGGGCGACGGCGACGTCTCCCGCGCGCTGATCGAGACCCGCGACGTCGTCTTCGACGTCGACGGCGAGACGACGACGTGCGCCACGCCGTTCTACGAGCGCGAGCACCTCGGCGCCGGGGACCGCATCGAGGGCCCCGCGATCGTCGAGCAGTACGACGCCACGACGATCGTCCCGCCGGGCTTCGTGATCGACGTCGACCGCTACGGCAACCTCGTGATCGACGTCACGCCGCGCATCGAGGCCCGCAAGGCGCGGGGCGGCGGCGCCGGCCTCGCGGAGCCGATCCTGATGCGCGTGGTCGGCGGGGCGTTCAACGCCATCGCCAAGGAGATGGCGGGCGTCCTGTACCGCATGTCCTACTCGTCGATCATCCGCGAGTCCGAGGACCTCGGGGCCGGTCTCTTCGACCGCGAGGGGAACAACATCGCCGAGTCGGACTCGACCCCGATGTTCATGGGCGCGATGCCGAAGATCGTCAAGGGCGTCATCTCCCTGCTCGGGGACGACATCCACGAGGGCGACATCATCCTGCACAACGATCCGTACCTCGGGGCGACGCACTCGCCCGACGTCGCGATCGTGATGCCGGTCTTCCACCGGGGCGAGCTGATGGGCTTCACCGGCGCGTCGGCCCACCTCCTCGACATCGGCGGCGCGTACCCGGGCCTCGCCATCGACCTGGTCGACAACTGGTCCGAGGGCAACATCTACCGCGCGGTCAAGCTGGCCGACAAGGGCGTGTGGCAGGAGTCGCTGTTCAAGCACATCCTCGAGAACACCCGCACGCCCACGCCGAACCGCGGCGACATGGAGGCCATGATCGCGGCGTGCGAGCGGGCCAAGCACCGCTTCGAGGATCTGATCGAGCGGTACTCGCCGCAGGTCGTGACCGAGGCCGCCAACTACTGGATGGACTACGCCGAGTCGATGCTCCGCAAGGAGATCGCGAAGATCCCCGACGGCGTCTACGGACCGGAGATCGGCTACCTCGACGACGACGGCCGCAACCGCGGCCAGAAGCTGCCCGTGCAGGTCGCCGTCGAGATCAAGGGCGACAAGATGATCATCGACCTCACGGGGTCGAGCGACGAGGTCCCGACGGGCTACAACTGCCCGTACGAGGGGACGGTGATGTCCGCGATGTCGTTCATCGCGCGCATGATCTTCCTGGACGAGGCGGCCTTCCCGGTCTTCGTGCCCCAGAACGAGGGCATGCTCCGGCCGGTCGAGGTCATCGCCCCCAAGGGCTCGATCTTCAACCCGAACTACCCGCGCGCCTGCTTCGCCCGCTTCTGCCAGGTGCAGCGCGCGGTCGATCTCGTCCTGCGGGCGCTCGCGCCCGTGGTCCCGAACCAGATCACGGCCGGCAACTCGGCGGACCTGCACTTCATCTCGTACTCCGGCTACGTCGTCGACGAGGGCGAGTACTGGGTGTACCTCGAGGTCGACGAGGGCTCGTACGGCGGTCGCCCCGACCGCGACGCGATGGACTCCGTCGACAACCTGATCGCCAACACGCGCAACAACCCGATCGAGGAGCTCGAGTGGCGCTTCCCGATGCGGACGGAGCGCTACGAGCTCCGGCCCGAGCCGGCCGCGGCCGGCAAGTGGCGCGGCGGCATCGGCGCCGTCCGCGTCAACCGCTTCCTCACGGACACGATGGTGACCTGCGAGGGCGAGCGGCACGAGTCCGACCCGCCGTGGGGCATCTTCGGCGGTCACGAGGGGCTCAACAGCTCCATGGTCCGGAATCCCGGCACGCCCACGGAGGAGTCGTGGCACGCCAAGGTGACCGGCGCCCGCCTCGACGCGGGCGACTGCCTGCAGATCACCGTCCCGTCGGGCGGCGGCTACGGCGATCCGCTGGAGCGCGATCCGAAGCTCGTCCTGTCCGACGTGCTCGACGAGTTCACCACCCGCGAGCGCGCGGAGCGCGACTACGGCGTGGTGCTCACCGGTGAGGGTCTCGGCCTCGCCGTGGATCACGAGGCCACCGAGAAGCTGCGCGCCGAGCGGCGCACGGCCTGACCACCCACCGCCCCCACGACCGACCCCAGGAGGAAAGACCCACCATGAGCGAACTGCAGGAGATGCTCGACAAGATCTTCGCGGAGGACTCCGAGCTGTATCAGCAGCGCGGGTTCCAGCGGCGCATCGGCTTCGGCAAGCGCCCCGCGATCATCGACATCGACCTCGCCAACGCCTGGACCCGCCCGGGCCACGCGTTCTCGTGCGACAACATGGACGTGATCATCCCGTCGATGGAGCGCCTGCTCGACGCCGGCCGCGCCAAGAACGTCCCGATCGTCCACACCACGACCGCATACGCCAAGAACACGCGCGGCGAGTGGAGCGACATGGGCCTCTGGCACAACAAGATCCCGGTCGACGTCCTCGAGGAGGGCTCGCACGAGGCGGCGATCGACGAGCGCCTGCTCAAGGACGGCGATCTCGTGATCACGAAGAAGCGCGCGTCCGGCTTCCACGGCACGTGGCTCCAGGGCTTCCTCAGCTCGCACCGCGTCGACACGGTCATCGTGACCGGCGTGACGATGGCCGGCTGCGTCCGCCACACCGTCGAGGACGCGATCGCCTACGGCTTCCGCCCGATCGTTCCGCGCGAGTGCGTGGGCGACCGCGTCGCCGGCGTCGTCGAGTGGAACCTGTTCGACATCGACGCCAAGTTCGGCGACGTGATGGGTGTCGACGAGGTCATCGCGTACCTGAACGGCATCGAGCGGTTCGACGGCAACACGCTGCCGTCCTGATCGCCTCGGCGACCGGTTCTGGGGCTCCGTCCCAAGCCCCGGACCGGTCGCCGCTTCCCGCATCGACGTCCGGTCCCGCGGTGCCGTCCCACGCCGCGGGGCCGGGCGTCGTTTCCGCCCTCGGGCAGGATCGCCGCCGAATGTCGTGTACAACGGGAGGGTGCCCCGCCTGCTGATCGCGCTGGTCCTGCTCGCGCCCCTGACCGCCGCCTGCGGCGCCTCCGGTGACCCGGAGGTCCGCCCCGCGGAGGCGGCGACGGCCGCTGCGATGGCGGGCGAGACGCCGCCGGCCGACGAGCCCTCGGCGGCGATGGTCGCGGTGTCGGCCGCCGAGGCCTCCGCGAACGCCGCCGCCTGGAGCGCCGTCGACGCCAGCGCGGCCGAGTTCGCGGGCCGGCTGGACGCGGCGACGCAGGCGATCGCGGCGTGTGAGACGGACGCCGCCGCCGGTGGCGACTTCACGGCCTGCCTGGGCGGGACGTTCGCGACCGTGGCGGACGCGCAGGAGCGCCTCGTGGCGGCGATCGACGACGCGCTGGCCCAGGCCGGGGGCACCTGCCGCGGTGCCCTCGAGGAGATGCGCGCGAACGCCGCCGCGATGGCGGAGGACTACCGCGGTGCGATCGGCGTGACGGACATGACCGGCCTCGAGACCACGTTCGAGCGGCTCGCCGCCGACGCCACCGCCTACGCCTCGGCGGCGATGGGCGCCGGCGCCGTCTGCGCCGCCTAGGCCGAGTCCGAACCCCCGACCTCCGCCTTCAGCGCGTTCCAGCGCGCGGTGGCGTCCCGCAGGACGTCGCGCAGCGGCCCGTTCGCCTCGTCGATCCGCTCCATCTCCAACTCCGTCGCGACGGCCGCCGCCTCGAGGCGCAGGGCGACGCCGATCAGGGCGTCGGCGCGGGCGCGCTCGGCCTCGATGGCCGCCTCGGCGTTCCCGATCCGCATGAGGCACCGCATCAGGCCGTAGTCGTCGAAGTGGTCGATGAGCCGGACGCCGGCTTCCGTGTACCGCGGCTTGCGGCCTGCCCTGGTCTGCGCGTTGTACCGGCGCAGGTAGTCGACGTGCGCCGGGAGTTGGATTTCGAGCGAGCCCTGCTCCTCGAGCAGCGTCGCTGCGTGCCGGTCGGCGCGCTCCGTCGCCTCCGCGGCGTCGGCGCGCGTCCGTTCAGCGGCCTCCCTGAGTGCGCGGGCCCGCGTCTTCAACGCGAACTGCGGGGCGGACGCGCGGTAGGCGTCCCCTTCGGCGATGCTCAGAGCCGCTTCCGCCTCCTCCAGTCGGCGCGCGCGGGAATCGGCGGATGGCGTGTCGGGCATGGTGTCCTCGTCTCGTTCGGGGGGTGGGGGGGTGCGCTCCGGTTCGACGACCCGCGGAGCACGGCGGGTCAGGTGCGCGATCGCCCGTTCCCAGAGGTCCTCGACGAACGCGGGGATGGCCATCAGCGCGAACAGGCCGACCACGAGCACGACGAGCGAGGCGATGGTGATGATGGCGTCGCGCATGCTGTCTGCCCCTGCGTCGCTCGCAGGGCAGCGCGCCTTACCGCAATGCCCGGGCCCGCCCTCCCGCGGGCGATCGCCTACGCCGGGGCCGGCGCGCCGGCGGCCACGCGCAGGCGCGGCTTGACCGTCTCGGCGAAGCGCCGGATGTTGGCCTGCACGAGGTCGTCGGGCATGCCGGACCAGCCGAAGCGGAAGATCAGGGTGTCGCAGCGGAGGCGGTCGAGGTGCTCCTGGAGCTCGGCGACGCAGCGATCGGGCCCGCCGAGGATGAAGCGGCCACCGGCCTTGAGATCCTCCCAGTCGCGGTCGAGGCGATCCTGGGACATCACCTCGCTCTGACCCCACTGGACGTACGCCTGGTACTTCGCCTGGAGGTACTGCCGCGCCTCGCGCTCCGCGCTCTCGTCGTCGTCGCCGACGTAGATCTCCTTCATCACCGGGAGCTCGGTCACCGGCGGGTGCCCGAACTCCGCGCGCGCGGCGTGGAACATGGCCAGCTGGCGCTCGAGCTCACCAAGGTTCGCGTGGGGGTTCACGGTCCAGGTGTCCGCGATGCGCGCGGCGCGGCGCACCGCCGAGTCCGCGTTCGCCGCGAGCCAGATCGGCGGGTGCGGTCGCTGCAGGGGCAGGACGGACAGCCGCGCTTCGCGGAGCTTGTAGCCGTGGCCCTCCGCCGTCACGGCCTCGCCGGCGAGCAGCCGCTTGACGACGTCCAGCTTCTCGTTGAAGACGCGGACGCGCTTCTCCGGCACGTCGAAGGCGTCGAACTCCTCGGCCCGGTAGCCGAGGCCGACGCCGAGGACCAGCCGGCCGCCCGTGATGGCGTCGAGGGTGGCCGCGTTCTCCGCGACCTCCACCGGGTTGAGCAGGGTCAGGAGCGCGATGTTCGTCGCCACGCGCATGTCGCCGGACTCGGCGGCGATGCGGCCGAGCAGCGGCATGGTCTGGAGCATCTGGAAGACGCCGGTGACGAAGTGCTGACCGGCGGACACGAGGTCGAAGCCGAGGTCGCGGCAGAGCGCCGTGTGCGCCACCGCCTGGCGCGCGATCTCGTCGGGCGCGACGCCCTCGGGCTGCTGCACGTTCAGGAAGATCCCGATCCTCGGCTCCATGCGCTCCTCCAGCGTCGCGTCCGGGCGGCAGCATAGGACAGCCGGTGCGCGCCGATCCGGACGGCAGGAGTCGGGCATCTGCAGCGCGAACCGTGGGGCATGCCCCGCCGCCTGCCCGTCAGCCTGATCGCCGTTGTCCTCGTGCTGCTCGCGGCGGGCCCCGCGATCGCGCGCCCGTCGGACCAGGCGCGCCTGCGGCTGGTGAAGACCATCACCGGCGACATCTCGCCGAAGTCCGTGGCGTCGAACGGCCGCGGCCTGGTGACCGCGCAGAACATGATGTACACGCACACCGTGACGGTCTACGACAGCCGCTCCATGCGGCTGGTGCGCACGATCCCCGACGCGGTTCGGCTGTCGGCGTTCGGCATCTCCGGCCATCCGGGCATCTCGCGCGGCGCGCCGGTCGAGGCGGCGTTCTCGCCGGACGGACAGCAGGCGTACGTGTCGAACTACGCGATGTACGGCGCCGGGTTCGGCCCTGAGGGGTCCGACACGTGCTCGCCCTCGTCGGGCTACGACCGCAGCTACGTCTACCGGATCGGGATGCGCTCGTTCCGCATCGACGCGGTCTACCGGGTCGGCGCGGTGCCGAAGGTCGTCGCCACGACGCCGGACGGCGCGTACGTCCTGGTCGCCAACTGGTGCTCGTACGACCTCAGCGTGATCGATACGCGCGCCGGGCGGGTCGTCCGCACGCTCCCGATGGGGGCGTACCCGCGGGGGATCGCCGTGGCGCCGGACGGGCGTGCCGCGTACGTCGCCCTGATGGGCGGCACCGATCTGATCCGCGTGGACCTCGTGACGTGGCGGACCCGCCCCCTGTCGATCGGCGTCAGCCCGCGCGCCGTCGTGGCGTCGCCGAACGGCCGCTTCCTCTACGTCACGCTCAACGCCGAGGGCCGGCTGGCGCGCCTCGACCTGCGCACGGGCCGCGTCATCAAGACGAACACCGGGCGGGCGCCGCGCAGCCTCGCGATCGCGCCGGACGGCACGGCCCTCTACGTGGTCAACTACGAGAGCGGCACCGTGGCGAAGGTGCGCGCCCGCGACATGCGGGTCACCCAGACGATCGACGCCTGCGTGCACCCGATCGGAATCGCGTACGACGCGCCGACGAAGCGGGTGTGGGTCGCCTGCTACGGCGGCGCACTGCTGGTCTTCAACGACCGCTAATGAAACAAAGGGGCCAGACCCCTTTGTTTCATTAGCGGGGTGGGGGCTGCGCGCGTGCGCGCGGGGTGGGTGCGACGGCGTCGCACGGCAGGCTCGATGTGTCAGCGGATGGTGTGAGGTCGCGCGCCCCGCGCGCTGAAAGCGCGTGCGTTCCGCGTGCGCATCCGCGCGTCGCCGGTGGCGCGTCAGAGGCCGGCGTAGTCGACCGGTGCGCCGTCGACCCACGTCTCCTCGACGCGGATCGAGCGCAGGTCGTCGATCTCGACCGCGAGGGGGTTGGCGCTGAGGATCGCGAGGTCGGCCAGCTTGCCGGGCTCGAGGGAGCCGACGACGTGGTCGCGCTTCGTGGCCGCCGCGCCGTTGATCGTGTAGCCGCGCAGCGCCTCCTCGACGGTCAGGCGCAGCTCGGGGCCGCCGAGGGTCGAGCCGTAGCGGGTCCGGCGGGTCACGGCCGCCCAGATCGCCTCCAGCGGATCCGGCCCGGACACCGGCGTGTCCGACGACAGGACGATCGGCGCGCCCGCGTCCCGGAACTCGCCGTACGGGTTGTAGCGGTGCGCGCGATCGCCGAGCGCCTCGAGCAGCGCGTCGCCGACGAGGTAGCCGTGCGTCGGCTGGGGCACGGGGTGGATGCCGAGCGCGGCGATGCGGTGGACCTGCTCGGGCGACGGCATGCCGCAGTGCTCGATGCGGTGGCGGTGGTCGTCACGCGCGACGTCGTCGAGCGACTCCGTGACGGCGTCGAGCACGATCTGGATCGCCGAGTCGCCCTGGGCGTGGGTGCCGGTCTGCAGGCCGAAGCGGTGGGCACGGCGGATCAGCCGCCGCAGCTCCTCGGGCTCGTGGTAGAGCTGGCCGTGGTGGCACGGGTCGAAGCGGTAGCCGCTCTCGAAGTACGCGGTCAGTCCCGTCAGCGTGCCGTCCGCGTACAGCTTCAGCCCGGCGAAGGCGAGGTGGTCGTCGCCGAGGCGGGAGCGCAGGCCGAGTTCGACGAGCGTCTCGAGCAGCGTCGACAGGGTCAGCATCGAGACGCGCAGCCGCAGCCGCCCGTCGTCGCGCGCCGATAGGTACGTCTCCATCTCGCGGCGCGTGACCTGGCAGTCCGTCACCGACGTGACGCCGGCCTTCAGCAGCATCGTCTGCGCGTTGCAGAGCAGGTCGACCAGGCGCTCGGGCGCGTCGGGGATGTGGATGTTCGGGCCGTGGTCGCGCGTCTTCACGCCCTCGGGCCCGGTGATCAGGTCGATCGCCGCGTCCCACAGCACGCCGGTCGGATCGCCTGCCGCATCGCGCTCGATGCGCCCGCCCGCCGGGTCCGGCGTCGCCGCCGTGATGCCGCTGTCGGCGAGGCAGCGGCTGTTGACCATCACGCCATGGCCCGACCGGTGCATGACCGCGACCACGCGGTCGGTTGCGACGCGGTCGAGGTCGGCTGCCTCGGGGTTGCGGCGCACGTCGAGGTCGCCGTGGTGGACGCCGAAGCCCCACACGGCGGCGGTGGGGGGCAGGCTGTCGCGTCGTCGCCCGAGGACGGCGACAAGCTGGTCGATCGTGGTCACCTCGGGCGGTGCGCAGTCCACCCACGCGGCGCACTGGCCGAGCATCAGGGGGTGGGTGTGCGCGTCGACGAAGCCCGGCAGCAGGGTGCGTCCTCCGAGGTCGACGTCGACCGCGCCGCGGCCCGCGGCGTCGCGGCAGTCGTCCAGCGTGCCCGCGTGCAGGATCCGCTCGTCGAGCAGCGCGACCGCCTCGACCGCGCCCGCGGCGCCCATGGTCAGGATCGGGCCGCCGCTGATGATCGTCCGCCGGTTCATGCATCCACCGTACCGGGGTGGGGCGCGATCGTCAGCGGGCCGCGACGAAGTCGTCGAAGTCCGGGCGCAGCGTGTCCTTCCAGTAGTCGAGCATGAAGCCCGACCAGTTGTTCTGGACCTTGCCGTCCGCCGTCACGTACCACGAGCGGCAGCCGCTGGCCCAGACCGACCGCGCGAGGTCCTGCTGCAGCTCGTCGTTGAAGCGCGCCTGCGCCGTGGGATCGACCTCGAGGCGGCGTAGCCCGCCGGCCCGCATGTGCTCGAGGCACTTGCGGATGTAGCGGATCTGGCACTCGATCATGAAGATGATCGTGCCGTGCCCCAGGTTGGTGTTCGGCCCGTACAGCATGAACAGGTTCGGGAACCCGGCGACCGTGATGCCGAGGTGCGCCTGCGGCCCCTCGCGCCACGCCTCGGCGAGCCGCGTGCCGTGCGCGCCGGTCACCTCGACGGTCGACATGAACCTCGTCGAGTCGAAGCCCGTGCCCCAGACGATCGCGTCGAGCGGTCCGATGGTGCCGCTCTCCGTCTCGATGGAGTCCGCCGTGATGCGCACGATGCGATCGGTGACGAGCTCCACGTTGTCCCGCTGCAGCGTGGGGTACCAGTCGTTCGACAGCAGCACCCGCTTGCAGCCGATGCCATAGCGCGGGGTCAGCTTCTCGCGCAGCGCCGGGTCGGGCACCTGCTTCGCGAGGTGGCGCAGCGCCACGTCCTGCCACTGCTCGGCGCGGTCGGACCCCTGGATCAGGCCCCACCACCTCTGCCCGGGCCGAAAGGCGAGGAAGCCCTTCTCGTTGAACCAGAAGATGCCGAGGCGGTGGAGCGACTCGAGGCCGGGGACGTGCCGGAACAGGCGCTTCCTGCGCTCGGTGTAGGGGTAGTCGCGGCGGGGCACGATCCACGACGGGGTGCGCTGGAAGACGGCGAGGTGGCCGACCTCCTTCGCGATCTCCGGCACGAACTGGGCGGCGCTCGCCCCGTTGCCGATCACCGCGACGCGCTTGCCGCGCAGATCGGCGTCGTGGTCCCAGCGCGCCGAGTGGAACTGGGTCCCGGCGAAGTCGTCGCGTCCCTGGATCTCCGGGATCAGCGGCTCGTTGAGCTGGCCGCACCCGAAGATGACCACGTCGTGCTCGATCCGCTCGCCGCCCGTCGTCGTCAGCGTCCACGTGCTCGCGGCGTCGTCGAACACGGCCGTCTCGATGCGCGTCGACAGCCGCGTCCTCGGGTACAGGTCCTCCTCGCGCATGCAGGCCTTGAGGTACTCGCGGATCTCCTCGTGGCCGGCGTACGTCTTCGTCCACTCGTGGTTGCGCTTGAAGGAGAAGGAGTACAGGTGCGAGCCGATGTCGCAGGCCGCCCCGGGGTACGTGTTCCAGTACCACGTGCCGCCGACCTCGTCGGCCGCCTCGTAGATCGTCAGGTCGCGGAACCCCGCCTCCTGCAGGCGGATCGCCATCCCGATGCCGCTGAATCCCGCGCCGATGATGGCGATGCGGGGACCGCTCCCGTTCCGTCCGCCCATTGCCGGCAGCGTAGCGCCGCTCGCGCGTCCGCCGCTGGACACGGTCAGCGGGTGCCGAAGCGGCGGATCGCCGCCTGGGTCGCCGGGTCGGCGAACGTGTCGAGTTCCGCGACCAGTTCGGCGGCCACGGCCGCGTCGTAGCTCGCGCCGCTCGGGCCGTCGAGGAGCTCGCGCGTCCGCCGCACGCCGATCCCCGGATGCCCGGCGATGACGGCGGCGATCCGCAGCGCCTCGGCGCGCAGGCCGCCGGCCGGCACAGCCCGTTCGGCGAGGCCGATCGCCACCGCCTCCGAACCGCTGACCTCCTCGCCGGCGAGGAGGAGGAGACGCGCCCGGCCGGCGCCGACGAGCCGCGGCAGGATGTGCGTCAGGCCGCCGGTCGGGCTGAGCCCGATGTCCAGATCGCCGACCCGCAGACGGGCGTCGTCGGCGACGACGCGCAGGTCGCACTGGCACATCAGCTCGAAGCCGCCGGCGACCGCGTGGCCGTGCACGGCGGCGATGACGGGGCATCCGAGCGCGCGGATCGCGAAGCCGATCTGCGCGTAGCGGTCGAGGAAGGCCGCGAACCCGGCGGCGTCGAGCCCGTCCAGCTCCTTCAGGTCCGCGCCGCCGCAGAAGGACGGGCCGGCGCCCGCCAGCACGACGCAGCGGACGCCCTCGTCGTCGCGGACCCGCGCGAGCTCGGTCAGCAGGTTCCCGATCGCCTCGGACGAGAGGGCGTTGCGCGCCTCGGGCCGGTGGAGCTCGAGCAGCGCGACCGGGCCGTGGTCCTCGCGGCGCAGGGTCATTCGGGTACCTCCCCGTCGTAGACGCGGTACAGGCGCTTGGACTTCCGCTCCGCGCGCGGCAGCGTCTCGGCCGACACGATCTCGATCGCGGGCGTGAAGTTCAGCCGCGCCTGGATGGCCGCCGCGACGCGCGCCGCGAGGTCCGGACCGTCGTCCTCGCCGCGCTCCACCACGATCCGCGGGGCGTAGTCGATCGGCGGCGCCTGCTCGAGCAGGATCCGGAACTCGCCCGTCAGCGCCGGGCGCAGGCCGTAGAGGACGTCCTGGACGCCGAGCGGGAAGACGTTCACCCCGCGCACGATGAACATGTCGTCGCTGCGACCCACCATGGAGAAGCGGAGGCCCGTGCGCCCGCAGGGGCACGGCTCGCCGTGGACGCGGACGAGGTCATGCGAGCGGTAGCGGACCAGGTAGCTGGCCTCGCGCCCGAGGTTCGTGAACACCAGCTCGCCGACGGCGCCGTCGGCCGGATCGACCGCCTCCCCGCTGACCGGGTCGATCAGCTCGGTCGCGAAGTGCCCGCGGGTGATCAGGTGCAGGCCCGTCAGGTGGTCGCACTCGGCCGCCATGACGCCGGTCTCGGACAGGCCGTAGACGTCACGCGCCACGCAGCCCCACGTCGACTCGATCGCGTCGCGGAAGCCGGGCACCTGCAGGCCGCCCTCGCCGGAGAAGACCCCGCGGCGCATCCGCAGCGCGCGCGGTTCCAGCCCCTGCTCGCGCGCGACCTGCGCGAGCCGCAGGGCGTACGCCGGCGTCGAGTACAGGACCCACGGCGTGGCCATCGCGTCGACGAGCTCGATCAGGCGGAGCGAGTTGCCGACGCCGTAGGGGAGGACGGCGAGCCCGGCCCGCTCGAAGCCCATGTGGTCGGTGACGCCGCCGACGTACATCGAGTAGTTCATGCACTCGAGCAGCAGGTCGCCCGGGCCGAGGCCGGCGCAGGCGACGGCGCGGGCCGCGACGTCGTCCATCCAGTCGGTGTCGGCCCGCGTGAACGCCATCCGCATCGGCACCCCGGTCGTGCCGCCGGTGCACTGGATGCGCGTGATGCGGTCGAGGGGCGCTCCCTGCGTGCCGCCGAGCGGCGGGTCGGCGTCCTGCGACCGGCGCAGGTCGTCCTTCTCGGTGAACGGCAGGCGCCGGAGGTCGTCGACGGTCCGGATCGCCGCCGGGTCGACGCCGGCGGCCGCCCACAGTTCGCGGTAGAACGGGCTCGTGGCGTGCACGTAGGCGAGCTGGTCCGGCAGGCGCGCGGCGATCTCCGCCGGCTCGTCCGCCGGGTCGCCGCACTCGGCGTCGGGGTCCCGGATCGTCACGGCGCAACGCTATCAGCGGCCGGGTGACCGCCGGTAGACTGGCGGACGCGCGCGACCCGCGTGCAGGCCACGAGGAGCGCGTGATGGATTTCGACCTTCCCGGCGAGCACGAGGACTTCCGTGCGGTCATCCGCGACTTCGCCGAGCAGCGGATCGCGCCGATCGCCGAGGAGCTCGACCGCGAGCACCGCTTCCCGTACGAGATCGTCGCCGAGTTGGCGGAGCTCGGGGTGATGGGGATCCCGTTCCCGGAGGAGATCGGCGGCGGCGGGGGTGACACGCTGCTCTACGCCATCGCCGTCGAGGAGCTGACCCGCGTCGACGCGTCCGTGGGCGTGACGGTCGCGGCGCACACGTCGCTCGGCACGATGCCCATCTACCTCTACGGCACCGCTGCGCAGAAGGCCGCGTGGCTGCCCGACCTCGTCAGCGGCCGCGCGCTCGCCGCGTTCGGGCTGACGGAGCCGGAGGCCGGATCGGACGCGGGCAGCCCGCGCACCCGCGCCGAGCTCGTGGACGGCGCATGGCGGATCAACGGGTCGAAGATGTTCATCACCAACTCGGGCACGGACATCACGCGCTGCGTGACGATCACCGCGGTCACCGGCGAGGACGAGATCTCGAACATCATCGTCCCGAACGACGCGCCCGGGTACACGCGCAGCGCGCCGCTGCGGAAGATGGGCTGGCACGCCTCCGACACGCGCGAGCTGGTCTTCCAGGACTGCCAGGTGCCCGAGGAGAACCTGCTCGGACCGCGCGGGCGCGGGTTCAAGCAGTTCCTCGAGATCCTCGACGGCGGGCGCATCTCGATCGCGGCGATGGGCCTCGGCACGATGCAGGCCGCCTACGACCTGTCGTACGCGTACGCGCAGCAGCGCAACCAGTTCGGCCGTCCGATCAAGGACTTCCAGGCGATCCGCTTCAAGCTCGCCGACATGGCGGTGGAGCTCGAGGCGGCGCGCGCGCTCGTCTACCGCGCCGCCTGGCTGAAGGACCAGGGGCGCCCGTACGCGCACGCGGCGGCGATCGCGAAGCTGTACACCGGCGAGGCCTCCCACCGAGCCGTCAACGAGGCCGTGCAGATCCACGGCGGCTACGGCTACATGGACGAGTACGCGATCTCGCGCATCTACCGCGACCAGAAGGTGCTCGAGATCGGCGAGGGCACGAACGAGGTGCAGCGGCTCGTGATCGCTCGCGGCCTCGGCCTCTAGCCGGAATGAATGAAAGGGGCCAGACCCCTTTCATTCACCGTCTTCATCGCCGTAGTGAATGAAAGGGGTCTGGCCCCTTTCATTCAGGCGGGGTCGATTACGGCGACGAGCGCGCCGGCGTCGACGAACGAGCCGGCGGCGACCGGCACGTCCGCGATGGTGCCGGCGAACGGCGCCTCGAGGCGGTGCTCCATCTTCATCGCCTCGAGCACCGCGATCAGGTCGCCCGCCGCCACGGTCGCGCCCGGGGCGACGGCCACCTCGAGCACCATGCCGGGCATCGGCGCGATCAGCCGACCGTCGCTCGCGGCCACCCGCGACCGTTCGGGCGCCTGGGGAACCGGCAGGCGGCCCCCGGCGCGGCTGCCCGCGAGCCGCCAGGCGCCGGCGAACGGGCCCTGCGGGCGCGCACGCCGGCTGAGCGGCGGGTGCTCGTCGAGGAACGCGGTCGTGGCGGTGCCCGCGAGCACGTCGGGTTGGCGGACCAGCCAGCGCAGAAACGGCAGGTTCGTCTCCACGCCGTCCACGACCACCTCGTCGAGCGCCGCCGTCAGCCGCTCCAGCGCGCCGGCCCGGTCGTCGCCGTGCGCGATCAGCTTCGCGATCAGGGGGTCGTAGGCGCTCGGGATCGCGTCGCCCTCGGCCACGCCGGCGTCGCAGCGGATGCCGTCGGGGAGGCGCAGCCGTCGGACCGTGCCGGTGCGCGGGAGGAACCGCAGCGGATCCTCGGCGTAGAGGCGCAGCTCGATGGCGTGGCCGTGCGCGGTGGGTGACGCGGGAACGCGCCCGCCGTCGGCGATCCGGATCTGCTCGGCGACGAGGTCCACGCCGGTGACGAGCTCCGTCACCGGGTGCTCGACCTGGATGCGCGCGTTGAGCTCCAGGAACCAGATGCCCCCGTCGGCGTCGACGAGGAACTCGGCGGTGCCGGCACCTGCGTAGTCGGCGGCCCGCGCGAACGCGATCGCCGCCTGCTCGAGCCGCGCGCGCAGCGCCGCGTCCACGATCGGGGAGGGTCCCTCCTCGAGCACCTTCTGGTGGCGCCGCTGGATCGAGCAGTCGCGCTCGCCGAGCGCGATGACGCCGCCGTGCGCGTCACCGAGGAGCTGCACCTCCACGTGGCGCGGGCGCTCGACCAGGCGCTCCGCGTAGACGCGTCCGTCGCCGAACGCCGCGGCGGCCTCGCGCTCGGCCGCCTCCCGCGCCGCGTCGAGCTGGCTGGCGTCGCGGACGACGCGCATGCCGCGCCCGCCGCCGCCGGCGGCGGCCTTGAGGAGCAGCGGATAGCCGACGTCGTCCGGATCGCCCTGGGGGAGCACCGGGACGCCCGCCGCTGCCGCGATCGCCTTCGCCTCGAGCTTGTCGCCTGCGCGGTCGATGACCGCCGGCGGCGGTCCGATCCAGCGGACGCCGGCCGCCTCGACCGCCCGCGCGGCGTCGCCGCGCTCGGCGAGGAACCCGTAGCCGGGGTGGACGGCGTCGGCCCCCGCCGCCGCGGCGGCCGCTGCGATCGCGTCGGCGTCGAGGTACGAGGCCACGTCGACCGTGCGGTCGCAGGCGCGCGTGTGGAACGCGCCGCGATCGTCGGGCGCCTGGACGGCGATCGCCTCGAGGCCCAGCGAGCGGCAGGTGCGCGCGATGCGCGCCGCGATCTCGCCGCGGTTGGCGATCAGGACGGAGCGGATCGCCACGGCGGCTCCTCGTCGGCGAGCAGGGCGCGGAGCCCCGCCTGCCCCTCGGCGGAGCTGCGCACGTCGGCGATGAGCTGCGCGAGGTCCTCCTCGGACGGCCGCTCGCGCAGCATCCGCTTGGCGATGCGCACGGCCTCCGGCCCGTTCGCGCACAGGAGCCCGGCGAGCCGGTCCGCCTCCGCCAGCGGGTCCTCGGCGATGCCGGCGACGAGCCCGATGCGGAGCGCCTCGTCGGCGTCGAAGCGCTCGGCCGTCAGCAGGTAGCGTCGCGCCGCGGTCGGGCCGATCCGGGCGGTCACGTAGGGCGAGATCGTCGCCGGCACGAGCCCGATGCGGGTCTCGGTGAAGGCGAACCGCGTGCCGGGCGCGGCGATCGCGATGTCGCAGCAGGCGACGAGGCCGGCGCCGCCGGCGATCGCGTGGCCGTGGACGGCCGCGACGACCGGCGCGGGGCAGGCGTCGAGGGTGCGGAACAGCGTCGCCAGCCGCTGGCCCTCCGCGCGGTTGGCCTCGTGGTCGAGGTCAGCGCTCGCGCGCATCCAGTCGAGATCCGCGCCCGCGCTGAAGCTGGGCCCCTCGCCACGCAGGACGACGCAGCGCGCGTCGCCGACGTCTCGGACGGCCGCGGTCAGGTCCGCGATCATCCCAGCGTCGAACGCGTTGCGACGGTCCGGGCGCGTCAGCGTGACGCGCAGCATCGGACCGTCGCGATGGGTGGAGACGGTCTCGCCCATCGCTACATCCGGAAGACGCCGAAGGAGGGGGCGGGAATCGGGTCCTGCGCGGCCGCCAGGCCCAGCGCCAGGACGCGGCGCGTGTCGCGCGGGTCGATCAGGCCGTCGTCCCACAGGCGGGCCGTCGCGAAGTAGGCGTCGCTCTCGGCCTCTAGCCGGTCCCGGGCCTCGGCCGCCGCGTCGCTGCCGACCTGCTCCAGCACGAGCGCGGCCTGCTCGGCGCCCATCACGCCCGTCCGCGCGTTCGGCCACGCCCACAGCTGACGCGGCTGGAACGCGCGTCCGCACATGCCGTAGTTGCCGGCGCCGAACGAGCCGCCGATGACCACGGTGAACTTCGGCACCTGCGCGCACGACACCGCGGTGACGAGCTTGGCGCCGTCCTTGGCGATGCCGCCGTGCTCGGCCCGCGTGCCGACCATGAAGCCGGTGATGTTCTGCAGGAAGACGAGCGGGATCCGCCGCTGGCAGGCCAGTTCCACGAAGTGCGCGCCCTTCAACGCCGACGCCGACACGAGCACGCCGTGGTTGGCCAGGATCGCGACGGGCTGCCCCTCGATCTCCGCGAAGCCGCACACCAGCGTCTCGCCGTACTCGGCCTTGAACTCGTGGAAGCGGCTGCCGTCGACGATGCGGCCGATGACCTCGCGCACGTCGTACGGCTGGCGGTAGTCGACCGGCACGACGCCGAGCAGGTCCTCGGGGTCGTGGAGCGGCGCATCGCCCCCGACGGGTGCCGGGCGGGCGGGCGGCAGCGTCGCCACGATCTCCCGGACGATCGCGAGGGCGTGCTCGTCGTCCGCGGCCTCGTGGTCGGCGACGCCGGAGATGCGCGCGTGCACCGCGGCGCCGCCGAGGTCCTCCGCGGTCACCTCCTCGCCGGTGGCGGCCTTCACGAGCGGCGGGCCGCCGAGGAAGATCGTCCCGGTGCCGCGGACGATCACCGTCTCGTCGCTCATCGCCGGCACGTACGCGCCGCCGGCCGTGCACGATCCCATCACGGCGGCCACCTGCGCGATCCCGGCCTGCGACATGCGCGCCTGGTTGTAGAAGATCCGGCCGAAGTGATCGCGGTCGGGGAACACGTCCGCCTGCATCGGCAGGTAGGCGCCGCCGGAGTCGACGAGGTACACGCAGGGCAGGTGGTTCTCGAGCGCGACCTCCTGCGCCCGCAGGTGCTTCTTCACGGTCAGCGGGTAGTACGTGCCGCCCTTGACGGTCGCGTCGTTGGCCACGATCACCACCGGCCGGCCCTGCACCGCGCCGATGCCCGTGACGATCCCCGCCGCCGGGACGACGCCGTCGTACATCTCCCACGCCGCGAGGGCGCCGAGCTCCAGGAACGCGCCGTCGGGATCGACGAGCCGGTCGATGCGCTCGCGGGCGAGGAGCTTGCCGCGACCGCGATGCCGCTCGCGGGACGCCTCGCTGCCGCCGACGGCGATGGCCTGCCGGCGCTCGACCAGCTGGGCGACGAGGGCGTCCATGGCGCGGGCGCGATCCGCGAACTGCGGGTCCGCGCGGTCGACGTGGGTGGGCAGGATTCCCATCGGCCGGAAGCGTACTGCGGGCCCCGTGCCCGGGCGCGACGACCCGGTAGCCTTCCCCCCGTGGACGAGACCTGCGAGATCGTCGTCGTCGGCGCCGGGATCGCCGGCCTCAGCGCGGCGTGGGAGCTGCGCGACCGCGAGGTGGTCGTCCTCGAGGCGTCGGAGCGGCCGGGCGGCCGCATCATGTCCGTGCCGCGCGGCGACCACTGGCTCAACCTGGGCGCGCACGTGTTCGCCGGCGAGGACTCCGGCGTCGGCCGCCTCGTCGCCGAGAGCGGGGTGCGGGCCTCGACGATCCCCGGCGTGCTCACCGCCGTGTCGTACCGCGGCACGCTCCTGACGGGCGGGCGCGTCGAGCTGTACCCGTTCCGACTGCCGATCTCGCTGCGCGGCAAGATGGACTTCGTCCGCGTCGGGATGCGACTCAAGCGCCGTGTCGGCGAGTACGCGCAGGTCGTGCAGCCGCGGGCGGGCGAGTCGCTGCCGGAGCGCCAGGAGCGCGTCCTCGCGTTCATGGACGACCGCTCGGCGATGGACGCGCTCGGCCCGATGTCCCCGGAGGTCGACGCCTTCTTCCGCTGCACGCTGACGCGCGGCACCGGCGAGCCCGAGGAGATCGCCGCGGGCTACGGCATCGGCTACTTCCACATGGTCTGGGACAAGACCGGCGGCATGGGGCGCAACATCGTCGGCGGCACCCAGACCCTGATGGACGCGCTCGCCGCCCCGCACGGCGACCGCGCCCGCTACGGCGCCCGGGTCACGCGCATCGCCCAGGACGCCGACGGCGTCACCGTCGTGTACCGCCAGGGCGACGCCGAGCGCACGCTGCGGGCGCGGTCCGCCGTCGTGGCCACGCAGGCCTTCGCGACGCGCGAGATCGTGGAGGGCCTGCCGCCGGACATGGCGGCCGCGATGCGCGAGCTCCGCTACGGGCCGAACGTCTGCGCGGCGTTCCTCACCGACGAGGAGGGGCCGCAGCGGTGGGACGACGTCTACGCGATCGCGACCCCGGAGCGCTCGATCACGATGCTGTTCAACATGGACAACGTCTCGCGGGCGGTCGGCGCGCCCCGTGCGAAGGGCACGAGCTTCATGGTCTACGCCGTCGCCGACCTCGGCCGGCGCGCGCTCGAGATGGAGGGCGAGGCCGTGCTCGACGCGTACCAGCGCGACCTCGAGGAGGTGCTGCCCGAGGTGCGCGGTCGCGTCGTCGAGCGGGTGCTCCGCAAGGTCGAGGGCGGGCTGCCGTTCCCGCACGTCGGGCGCGGCCGGCTCCAGTCGGCGCTGACCCAGCCGCTCGGCCGCATCCACCTCGCCGGCGACTACCTCGGCTCCTGGTACGCGGAGACCGCGGCCCTGACCGGTCGCTGGGCGGCCGAGCGCGCCGGAGCGCAGCGGTGAGCGGTCTGGCCACGCTGCTCGCCGGCGGTCCGGCGGCGATCGACGGGGGCTTCGCGACCGAGCTCGAGGCGATGGGCCACGACCTGTCGGACGACCTCTGGTCGGCGCGGCTCCTCCGCGACGGCCCCGACGCCGTCGAGGCCGTGCACCTCGCGTACCTCCGCGCCGGTGCGCGGGTCGTGATCACGGCGTCGTACCAGGCGAGCGCCGAGTCGTTCGCGACCGCGGGCATCCCGGCGACCGAGGCGGACGGCCTGCTCGCCGCGAGCGTCACGCTCGCGCAGGCGGCACGTGCCGCGTGCGCGGCGGAGCGGCCCGAGGCGCTCACCGCGCTCGTCGCGGCGTCGCTCGGTCCGTACGGCGCGATGCTCGCGGAGGGGCAGGAGTACACCGGCGACTACGGCGGCGCCGGGCGCGCCGAGATCGAGCGCTTCCACCGGCCGCGGGTCGCCGCCCTGCTCGGCGCGGCGCCCGACCTGCTGGCGTGGGAGACGATCCCGCACGTGGCCGAGGCCGAGGCGATCGCCGATCTGCAGGCGGCGTTCGACGGCCCGGACGCCTGGGTCTCGTTCCAGTGCCGCGACGGCGGCCGGATCGCCGACGGCACGCCGATCGAGGACGCCGTCGCGCGCGTCGCGACCGCCCCGGGCGTCCGCGCGGTCGGCTGCAACTGCACGGCGCCCGAGCACGTGCTCGAGGTGATCTCCCGTGTGCGCTCAGCCGCGCCGGACCTCGCCGTGGTGGTCTACCCGAACGACGGCCGCGTGTGGGACGGCGCCGCGCGCGCCTGGGCGACCGGCGGCGCCGGGGGCTTCCCGGCCGAGACGGTGCGCGCGTGGGCGGCCGCGGGGGCGACGCTGATCGGCGGCTGCTGCGGCGTCACGCCCGACGGCGTGCGCGGCA
The DNA here is from genome assembly GCA_032119475.1 of Thermoleophilia bacterium. GTDB lineage: Bacteria > Actinomycetota > Thermoleophilia > Gaiellales > F1-60-MAGs149 > F1-60-MAGs149. Next base: position 31,695 of record JAUMCA010000126.1, read on the forward strand.
TCGCCGACGCGCTCGCCGGCTGACGCGCGCCACACGACTACGCTGCCTCCATGGGCACCTACGACCACGACGTCATCATCGTGGGGGCCGGCATCGCCGGCCTCGCGGCGGCGTGGGACCTGCGCGACCGGGACGTGGTCGTCCTCGAGCGGGCGGGACGCGTCGGTGGCCGCATCCGCTCCGAGGCGCGCGGCGACCTGTGGCTCAACCTCGGGGCGCACGTGTACGCGGACGACGACTCGGCCGCCGGGACCCTGATGCTCGAGGCGGGCGCCGCACCACGCGACATCCCCGGCGTCCTCACGGCGGTCTCGTACCAGGGCCGGCTCGTCGCCGACGGGCCGCTCGAGCTCTACCCCTTCAAGCTGCCGATCTCGCTGCGGGGGCGCGCCGCCTTCGTCCGCACCGGGTTGCGGCTGCGCCGCCTCGTCGCCGAGTACGGCGCGATGGCGGTGCCGCGGCCCGGCGAGACGCCGGCCGAGCGCCAGCAGCGGATGCTCGACTTCATGGACGACCGCTCGTTCACCGAGGCCCTCGGCGTGCTGCACCCCGAGGTCGACGCGTTCTTCCGCTGCACCCTCACGCGTGGCACCGGGGAGCCGGAGCAGATCGCCGCCGGCTACGGCGTGGGCTACTTCCACCTCGCCTGGAACCAGGAGGACGGCCTGGGCCGCAACATCGTCGGCGGGCCCCAGACGCTGATCGACGCGCTCGCGGCACCGCACGGCGACCGCATCCGCCTGGGCGCGGTCGTGACGCGCGTGGCGCAGGACGGGGACGGCGTCAGCGTCGACGTCGACGAGGACGGCGCACGACGGACGCTGCGGGCACGGGCGGCGATCGTGTCGACGCCGTCGCACGTCACCGCCGAGCTCGTCCAGGGCATCCCCGCCGCGACCGACGCCGCGCTGCGCGCCGTCACCTACGGCCCGATGATCTCCGCCGCGTTCCTGACCGACGAGGAGGGCCCGCAGCGCTGGGACGGCATCTACGCCGTCGCCACCCCCGGACGGGCGACGTCGATGCTGTTCAACATGGGGAACGTCCTGATGCCGCAGCGGCCGCGCGGCTCGAGCTTCATGACGTACTCCTCGGCGAACCTCGCGCGGCGGATCATGGGCGAGTCCGACGAGACGATCCTCGACCGCTACCAGTCGGAGCTGGAGGGCGTCTTCCCGGAGCTCCGCGGCCACGTCGTCGAGCGCCTGCTCCATCGCGTGGACCCGGGCATCCCGTACCCGTTCGTCGGGCGCAGCCGCATCCAGCCGGCGCTGCTCGCCCCGCTCGGCCGCGTGCACCTCTGCGGCGACTACCTCGGCACGTGGTACGCCGAGACGTCCGTCTGGACGGGCCGCGCCGCTGCGGCGGCGGCGCGGATGCGCTAGCGGGCGCTCACGCCACGACCTGGATCGTGCTCGCGACGCCGCGGGCGTCCTGCTCGCCGGCCGGGGTGCGCACGACGATGCGCACGCGGTCGGAGCGGAACAGGTCCTGCGAGTACTCGAACGGGCGGCCGTCGCGGTCCCAGGCGGTGCGGATGATCGCGACCAGCGGGGTGGAGCGGCGGACGTCGAGCAGCGTCGCCTCGTCGCGTCCGGCGCCGACGATCTGGATGCGCTCCTCGGCCTCGCCCGGCTGCACCCCGTAGTGGTCGAGCAGCAGCGCGTAGAGCGAGCCGGCGAGGCTCTGGTCGAGCAGGTCGGGGAAGCGCGCGGCCGGGAGCCGTGCGCGCTCGTACGAGATCGGCTCGCCGTCGGCCAGGCGGACGCGGACGATCTCCAGGACCGGCGCGCCGACCTGGAGGTCGAGCGCCTCGGCCGTCTCGGCGTCGGCGGGGATCGTCCCCGTCGAGAGGACCCGCGCGTCGGGGTTGAACCCCTGGCGGCGCAGGTACTGCGGCAGGCCGGCGAGGCTCGTCAGATCGCGTTCCACCTTGCGGGGCGCCACGAAGACGCCGCCCGTGCGGCCGGGCAGCCGCCGCACGGCGCCGGTGGTCTCGAGGGCGTCCAGCGCCGAGCGCAGCGTCGACCGGCTGACGCCGTAGTGGGCGGCGAGGTCGCGCTCGCCGCCCAGCCGCTCGCCGGGCGCGAGGGTGCCGTCGGCGATCTCGCCCGCGATCCGGTCGCGCACCTGCGCCGCGGCCGGGCCCAGCGGAGCACCCGGCTGCTGCGGGACGCGGGGGCTCAGATCGCCTCCATCGCCGAGGGCGCCTCCGGCAGCGTCTGCCCGCCGTCGACGACGATCGTCTGGCCGGTGATGAACTTCGCCTCGTCGGTGGCGAGGAACATCGCGGCGGTGCCGATGTCCTCGACCTCGCCGAGGTGCCCGAGGGGGATCGACTCGGCCGCGGTGCGCAGGTAGTCCTCGCCCAGCCCCTGCAGGCCCTCCGTGAGGACGTTGCCCGGCAGGACGGCGTTGATGGTGATCTTCTTCGGGGCGAGCTCCATCGCGGCGCCGCGCATGAAGCCGAGCTGGCCGGCCTTCGACGCGCCGTAATGCGAGAGCGCCGGGATCGCCGTGAACGGCCCCGTGATCGACGACGTCAGGACGATGCGCCCGCGGCCCGACTGCGCGAGGGCCGGGATGGCGGCGACGACCGTGAGGATGTTGCCCTTCAGGTTCGTGTCGAGCATGTCGTCGAGCGCTTCCTCGGTCATCTCGTCGAGGCGCGTCTCCGGGAAGATGCCGGCGTTCGCGCAGAGGACGTCGAGCGCACCGTGGCGCGCGACGACCTCGTCCACCATGCGGCGGCACTCGTCGGCCTTGCGCACGTCACCCTGGACGAACGAGGCGTTCTCGCCGAGCTCGGCGACGGCCGCCTCGCCGGTCGCGGCATCGCGGCCCGACACGGCCACGCGGCAGCCGGCGCGCGCGAAGACGCGGGCGATGCCCAGGCCGATGCCCTTCGTGCCGCCGGTGACGAGGACGCTGCGGCCCTCCAGGGGGGTGAACATCGTGCTCATCTCGTGCTCCTCATGCGTAGGAGGCCAGGTAGGCCTCGGCCAACGGGACGGTGTCGATGGTGAAGCCCTCGCCCAGCTCCTGCGCCTCGGTCGCGAACGCGTAGTGCGAGCCGACCCAGGTGACGAGGAGCATGCGACGGAGCATCACGAAGGTGTCGAGCTCGGCCTCGTCCGCGGCCGCGAGCGGCGCCACCTCGCGGTAGCCCTCGAGCCACGAGGCGCGGAACTCGGGCTCGCGCGGGTGCTCCTCGAAGAACGAGACGGTGGTGGCGTAGTCGTACATGAACCAGCCGTCGCCGCAGTCGTCGAAGTCGATGACGCGGATGTGGTCGCCGTCCTCCAGCAGGTTCGCGAGCCGCTGGTCGGAGTGGCACAGCCCGAAGCGCTCCGGACCCGTGCCGTAGGCCGCGAGACGACGCTGGATCGTGTCGACCGTGCGCTGGAACAGCTGCAGCATGTCGCCGGTGACGCCGACGCCGTCCTGCCAGCGCCCCCAGTGGCCGTGGGCGCCGAGGGTGTGGTCGAAGTCCCAGGAGAAGCGGGTGAAGGCGGCGGGTCGCTGCCAGCTGCGCGCGTGCCCGTGCATGCGCGCGGCGATGCCGCCGAGCGTCCGGTAGCCCGGCAGCGGGTCGACGGTGTCGGGGTCCGGCGGCTCGCCGGGCGCCCACTCGAACAGGACGACGTTGCGCTCCTGCACACCGGCGATCGCGGCCTGCGTCACCCGGCGGCCGTCCGCGGCCGCAACGGGCACGACGCTGTCGACGACGCCGTCGGCGCGCAGGGCGTCGATCCACATCAGCTCGCTCTCGATCGCCGCGGCCGAGTGGTAGCCCGGGCGGTGCAGGCGCAGCGCGAACGCCTGCCCGCTGGCCGGATCGTCGACCCGGTACGTGTAGTTCTCCGAGACGTTGACCAGCCGCATCGTCGACGCGGGGTCGACGGCGTACGGCGCCAGCGCCGCCTGCGCCAGCCGATCGATCGCCTCCTGCTCCTCTGCCTCGCCCAACCTGCCCCTCCTCCGGACGGTGAGTATATGCCGCTAGGAGTGCTCGCGTCCCTCTACCGACTCCAGCACCCGCGTGATCTCGTCGCGCGCGCGGATGACGCTCGCGGTCGGACCGGACATGTAGATGCGCCCGGCCGCGCCGATCATCGACACGTTGACGAGCGTGACGTCGGGCGCCACGCGCTCCGCCTCGTTGGCGGCGATCGCCGCGAACAGGGCGGGCGTCATCTCGTACACCAGCAGCGTCTGGCCCGGCAGGACCATCGACGCCTCGCGGGTGCGGTTGACGATCACCGCGTGCTGGTCCGTGATGTCCTCGATGACGTCCGAGTACAGGATGCGCGGCCGCAGCTGGTGCGACGCCTCCGCGCCCGTGCCCTCGAGGATCGCCGCACCCGCCCGCTCGACGGCGTCGCGGTCGGCGGCGTGGAGCTCGAGCACGCCGAACTGGCGCTCGACGAAGAGGATGCCCGGCTCGACCTCCGGGACCGCCTTGAGCGCGAGGTCGATGACGCGCTCGATGGCCAGGCCGGGGGCGACCTCGATGATGAGGGCGTGATCGCCCGCCATCGGCGGGTAGCCCCGTGCCCGCGTCGGGGATCCCATGTACGCCGCGAACTGCCGCTGCAGATCGTGGATCGGGAGGTAGACGCGCAGCTCGATATCCGGCCCGGCCATCGTCGCGACCTACTTGCTCGCCGTGAAGTGCTTGCCGAGCTCGGCGTGCGGGCGCGGGATGACGTGCGCCGAGACGAGCTCGCCGACGGTCGACGCGGTCTCCGAGCCGGCCTCGGTGGCGGCCTTCACGGCCCCGACGTCACCCTGGATGACGACGGCGACGAGGCCGTCGCCGACCTGCTCGCGGCCGACGATGGTGACGTTGGCGGCCTTCACCATGGCGTCGGCCGCCGCGAGTGCGGCGACGTACCCCTTGGTCTCGATCATTCCCAGTGCTTCGGACATTCGGTCCCTCCTTCGTGGGTGCGGTGAACTAGCTGGTCGGGTCGATGACGCCGATGATCAGCGCGTCGATCGGCGGGTGGGCGGGGGCGAAGCGCGACGCGGCGACGGAGCCGGTCGCGATGAGGACGTGCTCGCCGACGCCGGTCCCGAGGACGTCGAAGGCGACGAGCGCGCCCCCGGTCTCGAGCTCGACCTCGAGGAACGCGCCGTGGGGCACGTCGTCGATGCGCTTGGTGGCCCAGATGGACCCCTTCACGGTGCCTTTCAGCATGCTGTCTCCCTCTGGATCTGGACGCCGAGCGCGCGGGCGCGGTCCTTGCCCATCGGCGTGAGAACGGCCTTGGGGCCGAGGACGAGGACGGCGCCCGTGGACGCGGCCCGCTCGACCATGCGCTCGGTCACGGCGCCGCGCTCGATGTGCTGCGCACCGCCGGGTGCGGTCGGCGCCGGCGCTCCGCCGCCGCCGCCGTTCAGCGAGAAGCGGATGCGGCCGGCGAGGATGGCCGCGCGCTCCTCGGGGCGCTCGAGGCGCCGCGCGAGCGAGCGCACGAAGGTGTCGAGGTCGCGATCGCTCTGCAGGCGCACGTGCTCCACGGCGCCGTCCGCCGCTGTGGACGCGGCGGCGGGAGCGGGCGTGGCCGGGCCGGGGGCACCCGCGCCGTTCCAGCCGGTCGGGCGGTGGACGCCGGGGACGGGCGGAGCCGGGACCTGCGCGACGGGGGGCGCCGACGCCTGCGCCTCGCGCAGCATGTCGGGGAGCAGCTCCTGCAGCGCGGCCTTCAGCGCCGCGTGCGTCTCGCCGCTGCCGTTGCCGTTGCCCTCGCTCACGCGATGGCCTCCAGCGCCGCGACCGCGGCCTCGCCGGCCGCGCGGACGTTGGCCTCTTCGCCCGCGAGGTAGACGCGACCGGTCGCGCCGACCATGCGGTAGTCGATCACCTTGATGTCGGCCGCCTTCTCCGCCTCGTTCGTGGCGAGGATGGCGTACGACGCCGGCTGCACCTCGAGCACGAACAGCGACTCGCCGGGCAGCAGCATCGAGCCGATGCGGTTGCGGTTGATCAGGAAGGCGTGCTGGTGGTCGACGCGGCTGATCACCTTCCGCGCGAGCACCTTCGGCTTCGCGGCCGACTGCGCCGAGACGTCCAGCGCGTCGAGCACCGCGCTCGTCGCGGAGCGGACGGCGGCCGGGTTCTGCGAGTGGAACTCGAGGTAGCCGAACTGGCGCTCGACGAAGAGGATGCCGGCCTCGACCCGGTCGTGCTTGAGCGCGACGTCGGTCAGCGGCTCGATGTCCAGACCGGGGGCGACCTCGATGATCTGGGCGGCCATGCCGCTCTTGGGCAGGCGGCCGCGGATCCAGGTGCCGAGGTAGCACATGGTCTGGGGCTGCAGCTGGTCCAGGTAGATGCAGCTGCGGAGCTCGACGGTGGGTTCGTTCACTGGCGGGTCAGCTCCTTGAGCTCCTCGAGGATGACGCGACGGATCTCCTCGCGGAGCGGGTCGGTCGTGTCGGGATCGGCGGTCGGGTGGGCGGTCGGCGCGACGGGCGGCTCGATCGCGATCGGCTCGGCGGGGTGATGGCCCCACGGCTCGATGCCGGCGAAGTCGTCGAAGGGGACGCGGGCGTCGGCGTTGTACGCGACGCGCATCCAGTTGACGAAGTGCCTCGGCTCGAGGTTCTCGCCGACCGACGAGCGGCCGTAGAAGCCGGTGCCGATGGTCATCGTCGGCGCGAGGTTCGTCAGGACGCCCGCGGAGCCGAGGCTGTTGCCGACGTTGACGGAGACGCGCAGGACCTTCACCGCGGCGCCGTAGGCCATGATCGTGCGTGCATCGCGCGAGTGGATCGAGGCGGAGTGGCCGGCACCGGTGATGCGCAGCATCGCGAGCGCCGCGGAGATGCCCGCGCGGACGTTCGGCACGCGCACGAGCCCGAGCAGCGGGAACAGCTTCTCCCGCGCCAGCGGCTCCTCGGGGACGACGAGCGAGAACGGCGCGACGAGGATGCGCGTATCGGCGGGCACGCGGATGCCGGCCGCCTCGGCGAGCACGGTCGCGTCCTTGCCGACCAGATCGACGCGCATGTGGTTGTCGGGGAACAGCGCCTCGCGGACCTTCTCGACCTCGTCCTCGCTGCAGACGTGGGCACCGGCCTTGCGCAGTTCGCGCTCGAGCTGGTCGGCGACCGGCTCCTCCACGATCACGCAGGACTCGTTCGTGCAGAGGATCGAGTTGTCGAACGCCTTCGAGTCGACGATGTGGCGGGCCGCGGCCGGGACGTCGGCCGTGCGGTCGACGAACGACGGCACGTTGCCGGGGCCGACGCCGAGGGCGGGGTTGCCGGAGCGGTAGGCCGCCCGCACGACGGCGCTGCCGCCCGTGGCGACGATCACGTCCGTCGTGGCGTCGGCCATCAGCGCCTCGATCAGCGGCACGGACGGCTCCTCGACGACCTGGATGCAGCCGTCGGGCGCGCCGGCGCGGACGGCCGCGTCGGACAGCATGTGGACCGCCTCGGCGCAGACGCGCTTGGCGGAGGGGTGCGGGCTGACGACGATCGCGTTGCGCGTCATCAGCGCCAGCAGGACCTTGAAGTAGATCGTCGCGATCGGATTCGTGGTCGGGGTGAGCGCGAAGATCACGCCGGCCGGTCGCGGGAGCTCGAGGATCTTCGCCCCGGCGTCGACGCGCGGGCTGACGAAGTCGTGGTCGCGGTAGGTGTCCCAGAGGTCGCGCGAGCAGGCCCGGTTCTTCAGCACCTTGTGCTCGACGACGCCCATGCCCGTCTCGGCGACCGCCTTCTCGGCGTACTCCTCCGCGTGCGCCTCGGCGGCGGCCACGACGGCGTCCATGATCCGCACGACGCGCTCGCGGTCGTAGCGCGCGAAGAGGTCGGCGGCCCAGTGGGCGCGCTGGAGCATCATGCGGGCGCGCGGCCCGCCGGGCGGCTCGGTCTGCGTCAGCTCGATCACGCTCATGCCGGCACCGCCGTCCGGGTCATGGCCTTCCACTCGGCGTGGGCCTTGCCGATCGCGATCTCCGTGCGGTCGAGGATCTCGTCGACCAGCTCGGGACCGAGCAGGATGCCGGGCTTGAACTGCAGGATCCGCGCGTCGAGCGTGGAGAAGATCGCCCACACCCCGTGCGCGTACAGGTGCTTCATGACGATCTTCGCGCCCTGCGGGTGGTTGAACTCGAGGCCCATCACGACGCCGTCCTGGCGGATGCCGACGAACCAGTCGGGGTAGACGTCCTGGATCTGGCGCAGGCCGTGCTGGAAGCGCTCGGCGATGTAGTGGACCATCGAGCGGACCTCGGGGCGGCCGCAGATCTCCAGCACCTTCATGCTCACCACGCAGCCGAGCTCGGCGCCGCCGCCCGTGGAGATGTGGCCGAAGCCGTCCTCCTTGAGCCAGGCCGAGCACTCGTCGCTGACCACGACGCAGGCGATGGGGTACATGCCGCCGGTGATGCCCTTGCCGATCACCATGATGTCCGGCTCGACGCCGGCCTTCGAGATGCCCCACATCTCGCCCGTGCGCATCAAGCCCGTCTGCACCTCGTCGGCGATGTAGAGCGTGTCGTACTCCTCGCACAGGCGCTTGACGGCCTGGAGGTAGCCCGGGTCGGGGAGCGGGAAGCCGTAGGTGGCGGGGATCGTCTCCATGATCACCGCGGCGCAGTCACGGCCCTTGAGGGCCTCCTCCATCGCGTTGAGGTCGTTGAACGGGATCTGCACGAACTCCTCGGGGTGATCCGCGAGGAACAGCTTGGAGAAGCGGTCGTCGCCGGTGCCGACGGCGAGGCCGGTGTGGCCGTGGTAGGCCTTGATGATCGAGACGATCTTGCGGCGCTGCTTGGTGTGGCGGGCGGTCTTGATGGCGATGTCCGTCGCCTCGCCGCCGCCGGAGCCGTAGATGACGCGCTGCATGTTCGGGGAGCACGTCTTCACCAGCGCCTCGGCGAGCGCGGTGCGCGCGAGGGCGGGGAAGTGGTGGTTGCCGATGTCGAAGTGCTGCATCGCCTGCTCGAGCGTGGCGATCAGCTCCGGATTGCGATGGCCGACGTTGTAGGTGCCGCCGTTGAGGTGGAGGTCGATCAGCCGGCGGCCGGCCATGTCCCAGAAGAGGTAGCCCTCGCGGCGGTCGATCACGAGGTCGATGCCCGCGTCCTGCCAGAAGTCCGTCTTGTTCGGGTTCCAGAACGCGCGGGAGCGCTCGAGCATGTCCTCCTTCGACTTGTACGAGAAGAACCCGTAGTCGTACATGCAGCCTCTCCTTGCCGGAGTTGGACCGCAATGTACCGATCACCAGACCGAATTGCAAATCGGTCTGGTTTTGGTCCGGTTGCGGTCCGGTGACGTCAGTCCTGCTGCGCTGCCCAGCGGCCGGCGCGGATGCCGGACTCGATCGCGCCGTCGATGAAGCCGGCCCAGCCGTCGGCGAGGTCCGAGCCCGCGAGGATCAGGCGCCCCTCGGGGCGCTGCATCTCCGCGTGGAAGCGCGCGTACCAGCCGGGCCGGTGCACGGCCCACGTGCCGCGCGACCACGGGTCATCGACCCAGTCGTGCGCCGTCGCCGCCCGGATCACCCGCCCGGGCAGCGTCGCGTCGAGCTGCCGCTGGAGCGCCCCGGGGTCGTCCACCGCGATCGCCGTGTGATCGACGCCGAAGGCGATCAGGACGTCCGTGCCGTCGTCGAGCCGCTGCTGCGTGCTGACGTGGCCGATCGGCGCGGCGTGGTGGAGCGCGTTGATCCCCTCGCCGCTGGCGTCGACGCGTAGGTGCACCTTGGCGCCGCGCGACGGCTGCCCGCCCGCGATCCCCGCGCGCTTGCCCTCCGAGACCTCCATGGCGATCGCCCCGAGCACGTTCAGCGGTACGGCCACGACCACGGCGCGCGCGGCGTGGGCGGTGCCGTCGGCGGTGGTCACCACGACGCGGTCCGGCTCCTGCTCGATCGCCGTCACCGGCGTCGCCAGCCGCGTCTCCGCCGCGGCCGCCCGGTGGATCGGCTCCAGGATCGCGCGGGTCCCCTCGGCGATCGTGATCGCCCCGCCGGTCTCGACGGCGAGGTCGAAGTCGTGGCCGCTCAGCGCGTGCCAGCGCACGACGCTGAACGCGCCGCTCTCCTCGAGCGGGCCGTGGGCGAGCGTCATCAGCTCGGCGCGGAGGACGTCGCGCTCCTCGTCGGTCAGGTC
>JAUMCA010000127.1:0-34891 GCA_032119475.1 Thermoleophilia bacterium
CCCAACCCCGCCCTTCGATCAGTACGGTCGGACCGCGCCCTGGTAGTCGCTGCGGCTCGACATCGACGAGATCTTCACGACGTCGCCGGTCTGCGGTGCGTGGATGTACTGGCCACCGCCGATGTACATGCCCATGTGGCCGAGGTCGGGCCGGTAGAACACGAGGTCGCCGGGCAGCAGCTGGTCGGCCGGGACGCGCACGCCCTCGTTCCACTGCGAGCCGGTGAAGTGCGTGAGGCTGACGCCGACCGCGGCGTAGGCGTACTTGGTGAGGCCGGAGCAGTCGAAGCCCGACGGCGACTCGCCGCCCCACACGTACGGGGTGCCGAGGAACTGCATCGCGACCGACACGGCCTGCGCGCCGAGCGAGCCGTCGGTCGGCGGGAGCTCGACGGGTGCGGATGCCGCGATATCCCCGCCGCCGTCGACGGAGCCGCCGATGACCACCGCATCCTGGCCGGCCACCGCGTTGTTCTGCGACTCCTGCGCCGCGAGGGCCGCAAGGGCCTGCTGCCGCAGGCGCTCCTGGCGCGCCTGCTCCTCCTGGATCAGCTGCGCGATCTCGTCCTCGAGGCCCGCGACGAGCTGCTGCTGCTGCGCGATGCCCGACTCGATCGCGGTGCGCTCGGCCTCGCGCTGCGCCCGCAGCTCCGTCGCCCGCGCCTCGGCCTGGTCAAGCGACCGCTGGCGCCGGTTGAGCGAGGCGCGGTCCTTCTGGAGCCCGGTCACGAGGTCACCGGCCTGGTCGCGCTGGCGCTCGAACAGGTCGGTCACGGCGAGCACCTGGCTGATCGAGTCCTGGCTGAGGATGGTCGACAGCAGGTCGGGCTCGCCGACGCGATAGGACTGGTCGAGCTTGCGGTGGAGCTCCCCCTGCGTGACGCGCAGGTTCTCGCGGGTCACCTTGATCATCCGGCGGTTGAAGGCGATCTCCGCCTCGACCTCCTCCAGCTCGGCGACCGCCTGGTTGTAGCGCTCGATGGCCGGATTGAGCTCCTCGCCGAGCCGCGCCATCTCGGCGCGCGCGGCCTCGGCCTGGGCGCGCCGATCGGCGATCTGCTCGCGCGGCGCGGCGGCCACCGGCAGGGCGGCGAGGAGCGCCGCGGCCAGCGTGGCGATCAGGCGGAGGGAGCGGAAGACGTTCACGTGGTGCAATACGGGCATTCGGGTCGAAAACCTCCAAGACGCGTGGTGCCGGGTGCGTCGGCCGGCGGATGCGCGACGTTGGATCAGACTTGGATGCGGCAGAGCGTCAGCAGGCACGGCGGCGCGGGCATGCGCACGCGCGCCGGCGGCCCGGATGGTGCCGGTGGCTCGTCGTCGACGACGGCGCCGCGGGTGCGAACGACCCGGACCATCGACGGCAGCGCGATGACGCCGACGAGCAGGAGCAGCGTTCCGACGATTCGATCGACCGCCTCGGCGTCGATCGCGAACAGCGTCGACCCACCGAGGTGGATGTGTCCGTCCTCGGCGAGCGCCCCGACCATGCCGAGGCCCAACGCGGCGAGGATCAGGACGGCGAGGAGCACCACCCGCCGGCGGCGGATGTGGCTGTCGATCGACGTCAGCACGGGCCAAACCCTATCACCGGTTGCGGAAACCCCTGCGTTACCGCGCATTTTCCGCTGTCCCAGGTAGTGGGACGAGGCCGGATCCCCGAGGCGACGCCGCGTGGACGACGCCCCACGCCCGCTCGATCGCCGCTGCACGATCGCGCACCCGGCGCGCACGGTCCCGACGCCGCTGATGACCGCACCTGCCGCCCGCCCGCCGCGCGCGGACGTTCCGCACCACGTGCGGCGGTTGCCGCCGGCCGCGACGCGGAGCGCGGGGAATGGAAGCGGCCGCTATCGGGCATGTCGGCGCCATGCGCACACTCCTCGTCGTCGTCACCTGCTTCTGCGTGCCGGCCGGCGCCGCGCTCGCGCATGAGCGCGGACCGGCTCCGCCGCCCCCTGACCCCGACGCCCGCACACCGCAGATCCGGCGGATGTACGGCTGCAACCAACCGCCGGCTCGCTGGACCACGCGCGAGCTCCAATGCGTCGTCTGGGTGCAGTTCCATCGCGTTGGTCAGGCCGCGAACGCCTCCCGCATCGTGGCCTGCGAGTCGGTCTGGAACCCGCGGGTCGTCAGCCGCACCGACGACCACGGGCTGTTCCAGATCAACCGCCGCTGGAACGGTGAGGGCTGGCGGCGCGGCGCGAACATCTACGACCCCGTCTGGAACACCCGGATCGCCTTCTGGTTCTGGCAGACCCGCGGCTGGGGCGACTGGACCTGCTCCCGCATCATGGGGGTCAGCTGAGCGCCGGCACGGGTGCGTCGCCGTGCGCGGACGTGGCGGCCCGGATGGCCTGTACCACCTCGTCGAGCCGGCAGCTCAGGGCTGCCGCCACACGCCCTGACGATGGTCCATCCACGCCACGACGGCGGCGTGGGGATACGTCAGCGCGGCGATCGCGGCGAGGCTCACCGCGGCGATCTCGGGCGCGCCCGTCGCGGCGAGGGCGACCGCGATGCCGGCCACGCCGATCAGCGGCACGACGGTGAACAGGAGCGCCTCGCGGTGGAAGGCGACCAGCGCCGCGAGATCCCGACCCCGCTCGAGCAGCGCCCGCTGGTGCGGCTCGGACGCCATCAGCCGCAGGATGTGGCGCGGCGAGTGCCAGACGAGGAAGTACACGCCGACCGCGAAGACGGCCGGCGTGGCCAGCACGAACGCCGTCAGCAGCACGAGCTCTCCGACGTCGACGAGCGTCGCCCGGCGCGGTCGCCCGGTGTTGTCGCGGACGCTCAATGCCATCGCGGCGACGACGACGAGGCCGACGAGGGCGAGGCCCCCCAGCCGGGTCGAGGCGTCGATCGCGAGGGTGCCCTCGTAGCCGAACAGGTCCACGAGGGTCTGGAGCGCCGGCAGCGCGTCGTCGGCGTCGGCGAGGAGCGGCACGGCGATCGGCAGCAGGCCGCGGGCCAGGACGAACGCGGCCAGCGACACGGCCGAGCGTGGCGCCGACCGCCCGTTGACGTGCTCGCAGAACCAGAGGTCCCCGTCGCCCCAGTGGAGGATCGCCACGACGAGGAACAGGGCGAGGGCGAGCAGCGGCGAGATCCACCAGAGGCCCATCATCACGAGGCTGACCGCGCTGTAGGCGGCGAGCAGCAGCGCGACCTCGCGCCGGCCGAGCGGCCGCTGCAGCAGGCGCCCCGGCACGTGGTGGTCGACGGCGCCGTGGGCCATGCCGAGCAACGGCAGCGACAGGAGCAGCGGCAGCCACCCGATGCGCTCCACGAACGCCGGCGCGAGCAGCCCGAGGGCCGCGGCCGCGATCAGCGCGCCGTAGGTCGGCAGCGTCCAGCGACGACGCCGCAGGGTCACCCCAGCATGCCTCGGCCGACGCGCGCGGCGCCGAGCAGGAACGGCGGCTTCGGCAGCGCGGCGATCATGCAGAAGACGTCGACCGGCGACGCCTGATCCATCATGAAGCGTGCGAACCGCGGGCCGGCGAGGCGACGACCGAGCGACATGAAGTTCGGGTGGAACCCCGCCGGGTCGCGCTGGAGCACGTCGAGGAACACGCGGTCCAGCATCGCCTCGTGGAACCGGCCGACCGGCACCGCCGCCGGTCGACCCTCCACCACGCGGTCGGCGAGGGCGGCGACCTGCCGCTGCGTCCGCATGAAGGCGTAGCCGCTGGAGGGGCGGACGGCGCCGGCTGCCGTGCCGACCGGGATCACGCGGGTGGTGGCCCGGCGCCCCTGGCGCAGGCCGACCATCGGGATCATCGACGTCTCCTCGCGCGTCACCGCCCAGGCATCGAGGCGGTAGCGCTCCCGCAGGTACGCCTCGATCTCCGCCGCGTGGGCCTCCGGGGTCGCGCCCTCGAGGCCGATCGTCGTGTCCTCCACCAGCGCCGAGGTGGCGCTGAAGGGCAGGACGTACATGAAGCGCAGCTCGCCGTTCGGGGTGACGTCGAAGTCCATCAGGGTCACGCACGTCGGGTCGAACACCGGCTCGGCGGCCTCGACGAACCAGCCGAGGAAGCGCTGGCACAGGACGCCGGGGCCCGGACGGGGCGCTGCGCTCGGCCACGTCGGCCCACCCGTCGCCAGCGCATCGAACGCGTACGCCGCCGTCAGCTCGCCCGCCGACGTCCGGACGACCACGTGGTCGTCGTCCTCGACCACCTCGCCGATCGTCGTGCCCAGGAGGAGCGTGCAGTTCGGCGCCGCCTCGAGGCGCGACAGCACGTCGGCGTAGAAGCGGTCAGCCGGCAGGTAGCAGTACGGCGTCGCCGCGGCCGTGTGCCGATGGGAGACGCCGCCGGCCGCGAAGTTCCACTGCGTCCAGCGGTTCTCGACCAGGCCGCGGTACGGGTGCGGGGCGACGTCCCAGAAGCACCACGTCCGGTCGTTGTCGAACCGCTCGCGGGCGTCGGCGATCACGATCGGCGACCGGACACCGCGCCGCAGCAGCGCGTCTGCCAGCGACAGCCCGGCCAGTCCGGCCCCCAGGATGAGGTGGGGTGCTTCACGAGGGGGACGTGCCGACACCGGGCCATTCTGCTCCATCACCGTGGCGCGGGGTACAGACGGCATGGCGGGACAGCGCCGGCCGACCGGTGCCGGACATGCCATCCTCACGGCATGAGCTCCCCTGCGATCGCCGTCCCGACCGACGCGTCGCTCCGACGCCTGCGCGTGGCCAACGTCGTCGCCGCCGTGGCCCACCTCGCCCAGCTGATCGCGATCCTCGTCCTCGCCACGGACTTCACGCTGCCGATCACGGCGAGCTACCTGCAGGGTCCGCCCGGGTCCGCGATGAGCGAACCGGTCGTCCTCTGGGACGTCCCGATCGCCCTCGGCGTCGCCCTCTTCTTCGGGCTGTCCGCGCTGTTCCACGCGCTCGTCGCGTCGCCGTGGTTCTTCACCCGCTACGCGACCGGCCTGCGTGCGCAGCGCAACGTGTTCCGCTGGGTCGAGTACTCGCTGAGCGCGTCGGTGATGATCGTGCTGATCGCGCTGATCCTCGGGGTGTCGGACGTGACGGCCGTGGTCGCGCTGTTCGGGGTGAACGCCTCGATGATCCTGTTCGGCTGGCTCCAGGAGCGCTACGAGACGCCGGGCAAGGGCAGCCTGCTGCCGTTCGTCTTCGGCTGCATCGCCGGCATCGTCCCGTGGCTCGCGTTCCTGATCCTGATCCTCGAGCCGAACGACCCGACCGGCAACACCATCCCCGGCTTCGTCTACGGCATCCTGGTCAGCCAGTTCGTGCTGTTCAACTGCTTCGCGGTCGTGCAGTTCCTGCAGTACCGGCGGATCGGGCGCTGGCGCGACTACCTCTACGGCGAGTGGACCTACATCGTGCTCAGCCTGATCGCCAAGTCGGCGCTGGCGTGGCAGGTCTTCGCCGGCACGCTGATCCCGCCGGAGTGAGGCGGGCCGGCGCGGTCGGCTCGAGAGCCCTCTCGGGGGATTGAACCCCGGACCCCCTCCTTACCATGGAGGTGCTCTACCACTGAGCTAAGAGGGCAGGTGCGCGGCGCGCGACGGGAATAGTAGCCCGACGCGCACACCGGATGCGCGGGCTGCCCTTCAGCCGGCCGCGACGCCGAGCTGGGCGAGCGCCTCGGCCTCCTCCTCCGACTGGAGACCCGACGCGACGACGAGCAGGTCCTCGTCGTGGGCGAACGCGACCACGCGCTCCACCAGTCCCGCAGCGCACGGCGCGACCGGTGCCGCGCGGGCGAGCAGGGGGTCCAGCTCGACGACGGTCAGCGGCAATCGCTCCAGGGCCGGCGTCGGCAGCCCGCGCACCGGGAAGCCGCGCAGCGCCAGCCCGACGCCGATGGAGCGCAGGGCCTCCGCCGTGAGGGCGATCGCCCGATGGTCCTCGGCGCCGTCGAGGGCGAGGACGATCTGGCGCGGGTCGACGGCGACGCGACCGAGCTCGTCCTCGAGCTGCGCGACCAGCGAGCGATCGACCAGCATCGAGGCGTCGACGGGGATCATCGCGAAGGCGTCGCCGATCTCGTACCGCCAGCGAGCCGCCCACTCGACGGCCGCCGTGACGGCCCAGCGGTCGACCGCATCGCCGAGGCCGGCGGCGCGCGCCTGCCGGCGGATGGCGTCGCCCTCCACCTGCTCGCCGCCGTCGGACAGGACCAGGTCCAGCTCGTAGCCCGCGACGGCGCGATCGCGCAGGCCGATGATCGGCGCCGCGTGCAGCCGCAGCCCGCGACGCTCCAGCGCCGTGTACAGGCGCCGTCCCCAGGTGAAGCGGGCGCCGCGCGCGAACGCGGACTCGCCGCCGGGCGGGTAGCGCACGACCGCCCCGTAGCCGTGGGCACGCGCCTCGTGCAGGGCGAGGTCCGCGCGCATCAGCGCCTCGACGGCGTCCAGGCCGTCGTCCGCCGGGACCTCGGCGATGCCGGCGCAGGCCCGCACCGAGGCGGGGATATCCGCGTAGGCGCGGCTGCGCACCACTGCCTCCTGCAGCAACTGGGCGAGGTCGCCCGCCTCGTCCGGCGGCACGCCGCGGCAGACGATGCCGAAGACGTCGCCGCCGACCCGCGCGGCGCGATCGCCGAGGCGCAGTCGACCGGTGAGTCGCATGCCGATGGCCCGCAGCAGCTGGTCGCCGATGGCCCGCCCGTGGACGGCGTTGACGGTGTCGAAGTGCTCGAGCCCGAGCAGGATCACCGTGGTCGGGCGATGCTCGGCGAGCGCCTCGTCGAGCGCCTGCAGGAAGCCCCGACGGCCGAGCAGCCCGGTGACGTCATCGCGGATCGCGTCCCGTTCCACCGGACCCTCCGATCCGCTGACGGGTGCCGGCGGGTGCGCCGCGTCCGGAGGAACGCGACGCACCCACCACCGAGCCGCGCGTGCAGGGCGCTCCCGCCAGAGCAGCTATGGGCGCGCGCGGTCGGTACCCGTCATGGCGACCGCTCGTCGACCGGCGTATCCCATGCCCGGGGAGATGCCGATCGCGAGGGTGTGTCGCCAAGGTGGTGGTGCGGCCGATCCCGAGGGGCGACCGCCGAGGCGGTAGGGCGACGAGATGGCGGTCGAACGTCATGGGTGAGACGCTAGATCCACGTTGGGGCCGGCTTGCCGTTGGCACCCCTTCTCTTGCCGCGGCACGAATCCCCCGATACTGCGGGCTTGCCGAGCCGCTTCTGCGGCGCGCGACCGGTAGGGTGGGCCACGTGCGCGCCGCCGTCGTCGCCATCGCCGCTCTGATGCTCGTCGTGCCCGGCGCAGGCGCCGGCACGCCCGCCGAGGACCTGGCGTGGCTCAACGCGAAGCGCATCGCCCACGGCATCCCCGCCGGCATCGAGCAGGACCCCGCGTGGTCGGGCCACTGCCGGCAGCACGTCGACTACCTCTGGCGCACCGGGACGATCACGCACCAGGAGGATCCCGCGAACCGCTGGTACACGGCGACCGGCAATTGGGCCGGCACGCGCGCGGTGCTCAGCGTCGGGGCGAACTGGACGGCCGAGGACTTCATCTGGGAGCACGCGCCCTTCCACCTCGTGCAGCTGCTCGCGCCGCAGCTCGAGCGCACCGGTGTCGCCGATGCGCTCGGGTACACGTGCGTGACCACCTGGCCCGGCTATACGCGCTCACCGCCCGCGGCGGATCAGGTCGTCACCTATCCCGGCAACGGCACGACGATCTACCCGTCGATGACGGCGCGGGAGGTGCCGACCACCCCAGCCGCGGTGCTCGGGCTCCAGAACCCCACGGGACCGCACCTCTACGCGTACCAGTGGGGACCGTCGTTCACCGCCGGTGACGAGATCGCGATCGCCGGCGCGAGCCTCGTCGGGCCGGATGGACCGGTGGACGTCCGCTGGATCGACCGCTCGACACCCACGGTCGGCCTCTACCTGCCCCGCGCAGCCGGCATCGTCATCCCGGCGCAACCCCTCGACGACGGCGCCGACTACACGGCGACGGTGACGTTCGCGAACGGCGTCCGCCGGACGTGGAGCTTCGCGACCGGCGTCACGCGCAAGCACCGCCTGCGCGAGGTGCGCGTGACGCTCGAGCGGCGCACGGCGACGACGCGGACCGTCCGCATCACGGGTCGCGTGGCCACCGCGGCCGGCACCGGCGTGCGGGACGCGGCGGTAGGCGTGCGCATCGCCGGCGTGGAGCGCGCGGCGCTCCGTACGGCGGACGACGGTCGCTTCGACGGCGCGTTCACCGTCCGCGCCGGTGCCACGCGGGCCCGACTGGTCGTCACGGTGCGAGCCGTGGACAGCGCGCCCAGCACGTACGCCGTACGTGTCCGCTGAGGCGATACGCTCCCGCCATGGCGATCGAGCGGGAGGCGACCTGCGTCTGGGACGGAACGCTCGCCCGTGGCGCCGGACGCCTGTCGGCCGCCTCGAGCGTCGCCTTCACCGGCCTGTCGCTGTCGCTCCCGACGCGCATCGGCCAGCCGGCCGACGAGACCAGCCCGGAGGAGCTGCTCGCCGCCGCCCACGCCGGCTGCTTCGCGATGGCGCTGGCGGCGGTGCTGACGGACGCCGGCGTCCCACCCGGGCGCCTCGACGTGCGCTGCCGCATCACGCTGGACGAGGACGCCGAGCGCGGGTTCCGGGTCAGCCGCTCGTCGGTCACCGTCGACGCCGAGGTCGACGGGCTCGCCCGCGACGCCCTCAAGGCGGCGGCCCAGGCGGCCGATGGGTCGTGCCCGTACTCCGCGCTGCTGCGCGACGCCGGTGCGCACGTCGAGGTCGACGTCAGCCGCTGACGCACGTCATCCGGCGCGAACCGCGGTCGCGAAATCTATGACGTCGGCGCGACGACCGCGTCGATCTTCCGAGGAGACACCATGCGACTTCGTTCCTGCGCCGGCCTTGCCCTCGCCGGTCTCGCCATCGCCGCCCCGGTCGCGGCCGCCGACTCGGCCAGCCGGCAGACCGTCGGCGACGCCAAGGCGATCATCCTGACGGTCGACAAGCTGAAGCCGTCGACCGGCCAGCTCGAGTTCACGATCGAGCCGGAGGGCTTCTCGTTCAAGAAGGTGCCGTACGGCGGCTCGAAGAGCGTCAAGGGCCAGGGCCACGCGCACGTCTACGCCAAGGCGGACGGCGCGAAGAAGGCGAAGTACATCGGCTGGACCGGGACCGGGACCACGTCCTGGACGGATAAGAAGATGCTGAAGGCCGGGACGACCTACCGCGTCTTCGCCGTGTTCTCCGAGAACGACCACACGGAGGACAAGAAGGTCAAGTCGAACTGGGTCCTCGTCGACTTCGAGTAGCCGCGCCATCGGGCCGGTGCGGTGCGCCGCACCGGCCCTGCTCGGCGGGCCTCTAGACTGCCGCTGGCCATGACCGCCGGCACTCCAGCGCTCAGCGTCGACGGCGTCTCGAAGGCCTTCGGCGAGACCCCGGCGATCGCGGCGACGTCGCTCGCCGTCCACGCCGGGGAGTTCGTCTCGCTCGTCGGCCCGTCCGGCTGCGGGAAGTCGACGCTCTTCAACCTCGTCTCCGGCCTGATCGCCCCCGACACGGGCCAGGTGCGCGTCAACGGCCGGGACGTCACCGGCACGACCGGCACGGTCGGCTACATGCTCCAGAAGGACCTGCTGGTGCCGTGGCGCACGGTGACCGGCAACATCACGCTGGGCGCGGCGCTGACGCGCGGTGCGACCCGCGCGGACGAGGAGCAGGCCGTCGCGTTCGCCCGCCGCTACGGCCTCGGCGAGTTCCTCGACCACTACCCCCACGCGCTGTCCGGCGGCATGCGCCAGCGCGTCGCGCTGATGCGGACCCTCGCCACGCGCAACGACGTGCTGCTGCTCGACGAGCCGTTCGGGGCGCTCGACGCGCAGACGCGCCTGACGATGCAGCAGTGGCTGCTCGAGGTGTGGGCGGCCGAGCGCCGCACCGTCCTGTTCGTCACCCACGACGTCGACGAGGCGCTGTTCCTCTCGGATCGCGTGCTGATCATGGGCGCGCGACCGGGCCGGATCGTCGCCGAGCTCGCCGTGGACCTCCCCCGCCCGCGCACCGTCGAGCAGATGACGAGCCCCGCGTTCGTGGACAGGAAGCGCGTGATCCTCGACCACCTCCACGGGCGGGAGGCGGCGTGAGGACCGTGGTGCGCGCGATCGCGATCCCGATCGTCTCGATCGCGCTCGTCTTCCTGGTCTGGGACCTGATCATCCGGATCTTCGACGTCCAGCCGTTCGTCGCCCCCTCGCCGGGCGAGGCGATCGCCGCCCTGCGCGACAACTGGGACGTGCTGGCGCCGCTGGCCCTCGACACGATCCGCGAGACGGTCTACGGCTTCGTCGTCGGCGCCGTGCTCGGCATCGTGCTGGCCGTCGTGATGGCGCAGACCCGCGTCTTGCAGGGGCTGATCTATCCCGTCCTGATCACGTCGCAGGCCGTGCCGGTCATCGCGATCGCCGCGCCGCTCGTGATCCTGCTCGGCTTCGGGATCCTCCCGAAGATCGTCCTCGTCGCGTGGATCGTCTTCTTCCCCGTGGCGGTCAGCGTGCTGGACGGCCTCGCCAACGTCGACCGCGACCTCCTCAACCTCGCGCGCGCGATGGGCGGCAGCCGCTGGCGCGTGTTCGTCCACATCCGCCTGCCCGCCGCCGTCAGCCCGCTCTTCACCGGCCTCAAGATCGGCGCCACGTACGCGGTCACCGGCGCGATCATCGGCGAGCTCGTCGCCTCCACCGGCCAGTCGCTGGCGGGCTTCCAGCGCACGGCCAACGGGTCCCTCGACACGCCCGCCGTCTGGGGCGTCACGCTGCTGATGACGGCCATCGGCATCGGCTGGTTCCTGCTCGTCGTCGGCGTTGAGCGGCTGGCCACCCCGTGGCGCACCCGATCCACGAGGCGCCGGCTACGATCCCGCGCATGACGCGCACCCGCCTCACCGCACTCCTGCTCGCCCTCGCCGTCGCGGCCCTCGTCGCGGCCTGCGGCGGGTCCGACTCGTCCACCGAGACGACCGCCGCCGACACCGGCGCGGCCACGACCGCCCCGGCCGAGCCGACGAAGGTCACGTTCTCGTACTTCTGGACCGCCACGGAGTACCCGCTGATCCCGCTCGTCGTCGCGCAGGAGCAGGGGATGTTCGAGAAGGCCGGCCTGGACGTCGAGGTGATCTTCCCGCCGGACCCGGCGTCGGCCACGAAGGTGCTCGCGACGGGCGACTCGAACCTCGGGCTGATCACCACGACCGACCAGGTCTTCGCCACCGACGGCGGGCTGCCGGTCAAGTCGATCGGCAACTACACGACCTCGAACAACTGGGGCCTCTTCACCAAGCCGGGCGACCCGGCGACCCTGGAGGCGATCAAGGGCAAGCGCATCTCGGGCTACGGCGACTCGTGGACGAACGCGATGCTGCCGTTCGTGCTCGAGGAGGCCGGTCTGACCGACAAGGACGTCGAGGTCGTGACGGTCGACTGGGATCTGCCGCTCCTGCTGGCCGGCAAGGTCGACATGTCCACGAACACCACGAACTACCTCCGCGCCGGCGTGCTCGACGAGACCGGGAAGGAGCCGGGCGTGCTGCTCGCGCGCGACAACGGCGCCCCGGACGTGCCGGTCTGGGTCTACGCCGGCAACACGCAGTGGATGGACGAGAACCCCGAGGCCACGGCCGCGTTCATGCAGGCGATCGCCGAGGCGACGCAGTGGGCGATCGACAACCCTGCGGAGGCCGTCGCGGCGTACGAGCAGGCCTACCCGGACAACGGCGCCTCGACGAAGTACAACCAGGCCGGCTGGGAGGACCTCGTCGCGTACATCCCGAACGCGGACGGCGACCTGCTGATCCAGACGGATGACCAGTGGACCCAGCTCGGCGACGCCCTCCAGGGCATCGGCGAGCTCGACGCGGTCGCCGAGCCGGGCGCGTACTACACCAACGAGTACCTGCCGCAGCGCTGAACCGGCGGGGCTGCATCGACCGGCAGCCTCCCGCGGCATCACCGCCCGACGCCGGCTCTGGCGTCCGGTGCTGTGTCCAGTTCTCCCCCCCCACCCGGAACGGCGGGTTTGCCGACGGCATGCGCGTCGAGCCGTCACCGGTCGACCCGAGGGGCCAGACCCCGCTGGTCGACCGCGTCTAGGCTGGCGTCGTGCGCCAGCCGGCCGCCGATTGGGTTCGCATCCCGGACCTCGAGCACGACCCGCACGCGTCACTCGCGCGCCTGCGCGCCGCGACTCCCGTCGCGTGGGTGCCCGCGCTATCGGCCTGGTACGTCACGTCGCACCCGCTCGTGGTCGCCGCGATGCGCGACGACGAGGGTCTGACCGTCGATGACCCGCGCTTCTCGACCGGCCGCATCACGGGTCCGAGCATGCTCTCGACCGACGGAGCGGAGCACGCCCGCCATCGCGGGCCCTTCGCCCGGCCCTTCCGCCTCGATGCGATTCGCGCGCGCTTCACCGACGCAGCCGAGGCCGAAGTGGCGACGCTCGCCGCCGCGATCGCCCCGCGCGGCACGGCGGACCTGCGGACGACCGTCGCCGCGCCCCTCGCCGCCCGGATGATGCTGCAGGCCCTCGGGCTCGAGGCGGCCGCCGCCGACGTGCTGGACTGGTACGCCCGCATCGTCGACGCGGTCACCCGCATCACCGCCGGCGAGGACGTCCCGGCCGACGGCCGCGCGGCGTACGCCGCCCTGGGCGATGCCATCCGCACGTCGCTGGCAGACGATGACGGCAGCTCGCTGCTCGCCGCGGCCCTGGTCGACGCGTCCGGCCTCACCGAGGACGAGCTGATCGCGAACGCCGCCGTGCTCCTGTTCGGCGGGATCGAGACGACGGAGGGGATGGTCGTGAACCTGCTCCACCACCTGCTGCTCGAGCCGGGGCTGGTCCAGCAGGCGGCGGCCGATGAGGCGCTGCTCGACGGCGCGATCGAGGAGTCCCTGCGCCTCGAGCCGGCGGCGGCCGTGCTCGATCGCTACGCCACCTCCGACCTCGAGGTCGGAGGTGTCGCCGTGCCGCAGGGCGACCTGGTCGTGCTGTCGCTGGCCGCGGCGAACCGCGACCCGGCGGTCTTCGCCGATCCGGATCGGTTCGATCCGCGCCGCCCGAACGCGCGCACCCATACCGCCTTCGCGACCGGCCCGCACGTCTGCCTCGGCATGCACCTCGCCCGCCTGGAGGCGCGCGCCGCGGTCCGCGGGCTGGTGGCGGCGTTGCCGGGGTTGCGGGCCCGACCCGACGCGGACGATGCGCCACGCGGACTCGTCTTCCGCAAGCCGCCGGCGGTATCCGCCGTCTGGGGCTGAGTCCCCCCTAGCGGCGGCGGAGCGAGCGCACGATGCGCTCGATCAGGGAGGCCTCGTGCAGGCGGATGAGATCCGCCTCGCGCGCCTTGTAGCGGAGGTCCTGGTTGTGGTGCGAGATGAACTGCATGGCGGTGCCCTTCGGTGGCGTCACGTTCGTTGCGTACACAACGTACCGCACAAATGCCGCACAAAGTCCACGGATCCTGCGTCCCTCACCGCATCGTTACGAAACCCGCACACACGGCTCGACGGCGCGGACGCCGGAGCCGACGGAAGGCAGTGGGAGCGGCTGGATTCGAACCAGCGTAGGCAGAGCCAACGGGTTTACAGCCCGTCCCCTTTAACCACTCGGGCACACTCCCAGGGGGTCCCTCGCGGGACGAGCGGCATCCTACCCCACCTGCGGACGGCGGGGGCGCGGGCGCCCGACCGGGTGGCCGGGCGCCCGCGGGTGACCGCTAGCCCGTGCAGTCGCGCAGGGCCTGCGCCTCGGGCAGGGACTCGAGGCGCTTGAGCGTGTTGTTCTCGATCTGCCGGATCCGCTCGCGCGTGACGCCGAAGGCCTGGCCGACCTCCTCGAGCGTCCGCGGCTTCTGGCCATTGAGGCCGAAGCGCATCTCGATGACCTGGCGCTCGCGCACCGGCAGCGACCCGAGCGCGCGCTCGACGTCCTCCCGGCGTAGCGTGGTCGTCGCGATGTGGAACGGCGACGGGGACGTCTCGTCCTCGACGAAGTCGCCGAAGGAGGAGTCGTCCTCCTCGCCGATCGGCTTCTCGAGCGAGATCGGCATCTGCGACATCTTCAGGATGTCGCGCACCTCGTCGGCGGTCATGTCGACCTGCTCGGCGATCTCCTCCGGCGACGGCTCGCGGCCGAGGCGCTGGACGAGCTGGCGCTCCGTGTGGACGACCTTGTTGAGCTTCTCCACCATGTGCACGGGGATGCGGATCGTGCGGGCCTTGTCCGCGATCGCGCGCGTGACGGCCTGGCGGATCCACCACGTGGCGTAGGTGGAGAACTTGAAGCCCTTGCGGTAGTCGAACTTCTCGACGGCGCGGATCAGGCCGAGCGATCCCTCCTGGATCAGGTCGAGGAACGTGAGACCGCGTCCGAGGTATCCCTTCGCGATCGAGACGACGAGGCGCAGGTTGGCCTCGATCATCTGGCGCTTGGCGCGCATGTCGCCCTTCTCGATCCGCTTCGCGAGATCGATCTCCTGGGAGGCGGTCAGGAGCGGCACGCGGCCGATCTCCCGCAGGTACAGCCGCAGCGAGTCGAGGCTCGGCTCGACCGTCAGGTCGATCTCCGTCTTCTCCCCCGCCCCAGCGGCCTCCGGCTTCGCGACCTGCCCCTCCGTCTCGTGCAGCTCGATGCCGTGCTCCACCAGGTACGCGTGGAAGTCCTCGACCTGCTCCTTCGAGACCTCGACCTCCTCGAGCGCCGCGGCGACCTCGCCGATGAGCAGGTACCCCCGTTCGTGCCCGGCGTCCGCGAGGCGCCTGAGCTCCTCGACGTCGGGCAGCTGGATGTCCACGATCAGCATGGACAGCTCGATCCGTGCATGTAGGTCCTCCTTCTTCGGGAACCGCTCTCCAACGGCCCCGCGTGGGGAGAAGGCGGCTCGCCACCCTCCCCTCGCTCTCCTGGCCGGAAGTCATAGACGCACTTCCCGCGATCGCCAACTTGGTGACACGCTTGTGCCAATACACCACAAAGGCGGAGGATTCTTCGCGCCTTTGAGTCGCCGTCTTGCGGCCCGTGAGGGCTCAGTCGTCGCCGTCGGCGACGCGGCCGGCGGCCGTCACGAGCTGCGCGACCGAGGCCAGTGCGAAGGACAGCTGGCCGGACGCGAGGTCCGCCGTGGCGAGGCGCGCGCAGGCGCACAGGTGGTCGCCGGCGGACTCGAACGTGCACACGCCCCAGAACGCGGCGCCGACCGATCCGCCGTTCTGGCGGAGCAGCGCGACGGCGGACTCGTCGTCCTCGTCCCACGTGCGGACCGGCGCGTACACGTCGAGCGATCCGGCCGCGACGTAGTGGCGGACATGGACCGAAGCGGCCTCCAGCTCGAACACCCAATGCCCCTCGTCGAGGACCGCGTACGCCAGACCGAGCTGGCGGAGCACCCGCTCGATGCGCAGGTGCGCCTCCTCCGCAGCCGGATCGATCGGCAGTCCCTCGTCCAGCGCGTGCTCGAGGCTCATCCCGTAGCGATGCTCGAAGACCAAGGCGAGTACGCGGCCGCGGACAGCCTCCTCGTCGACGACCTCCTCGCCGCTCGCCAGCCGCTTCTCGAGCCGCGGTCGCGTCTGGTAGTGGAGGCGCGCCGCCGTCTCGAGCAGCTCGTCGCGGGACTCCAGCGCGCTCAGCTCGGTGCGCACGGTGTCGGCGATCCGCTCCCGCTCCGCGTCGTCGAGCCGCCGCAGCCAGCGGAACGGCTCCCGCTTACCCGCCTTGCGGAGCGCGGATTCGACGTCGTCCTCGGTGCGTCGGGGCCACATGATGCGCTCAGTATGGCGCGGTTCGGCGAGCCGGGGAACCGGACGCTTCCACGCCGCGTCGCCGGATCCTCAATCGATCAAAGGGGTCTGGCCCCGCCGATCGATCAGCGGCTGAGGCTGGCGCCGAGGTGGCGGCGGCCGTTGATGAAGTACTCGACGCCCGAGGCGACGGTCGCGATGACCATCAACACGACCAGGACGTCGTTGACCGTCGGGTAGGCGGTGTTGAGGATCAGGGCGAGGACGGTCACGACCTGGAGGACCATCTTGATCTTCCCGGAGCGCGAGGCCGAGATGACCTCGTCCTGCGCCGCCACCAGCCGCAGCCCCGTGACGGCGAACTCGCGCGCCACGACGACCATCGCGGCCCACGCCCAGACGCGGCCCATGTCGACCAGCGCGATCAGCGTGCACGAGATCAGCAGCTTGTCGGCGAGCGAGTCGATGAAGGTGCCGAACACAGTCACGCCGTCGGATGCGCGGGCGATGCGGCCGTCGAGGACGTCGGTCGCGCTGGCGATCACGAACAGCGCCGCGGCCACCCACTGGTGCCCGCTGAAGTTCACGAGCAGCGCGATGACCACCAGCGGCACGAGCGCCACGCGGAGCAGCGAGAGGGCATTCGGGGCCGCCACGGGGGTCAGCGTACCGACCGAGTGGGATACCGTTCGCCGCATGGACCTTGACGGCGCCAGGATCCTCGTGTGCGGCGGCGGTCGCCGCCTCGGCCGGGCGATCGCCGAGGACCTCGGGCGCGCCGGCTGCAGCGTGGCCGTCTCGTCGCGATCCACGGTCGACCCGGTCGCCGTCGCGGACGGCCGCAGCGCCGTCGCGCTGATCGCGGACCTCGCCGACGTCGACCGCGCGCGCGATGTCGTCCACGAGGCGGCCGACGCCCTCGGTGGCCTCGACGGCGTCGTCTACGCCGCCGGCGGCGCATTCACCCCCACGCCGCTCGAGGACGTCACGGCGGACCTCGTCGAGGAGGCGCACGGCTCGATCGTCCGCGGGCTGATCTTCGTCGCGCAGGCCGCGCAGCAGCGCATGGGCGACAACGCGTCGATCGTCGTGATCGGCGACGTCGCCGGCGTCCGCGGCTGGCCGTCGTACCTCCCCCACTCGGCCGCCAAGGGCGCGCAGCGCGCGCTCGTCACCGGCCTCGCCCGCTCGCTCGCGCCGCGCCACCGCATCAACATCGTGCATCCCGGCACGGTGCTGCCGCCCGACGGCACCGACGCCGCGCCGCTCACCAGCCGCATCCCGCTCGGCCGGATCGGCAAGCCGTCGGACATCGCCGGCGCCGTGCGCTACCTGCTGACCGCGGACTTCGTGACCGGCACGGAGCTCGTGGTCGACGGCGGCCGGCTGACCACGTGACGCGGTGAGGCTACGGCGCGGTGCGGCCGTGCTCGACGAAGGCGCGGTGCGTGACCGGCATCTGCGTCTCGAACAGCGCCTCGACGGCCTCGGCGTAGCGCCGGATCTCGCGCTGCGCGTGCTCCTGGTTGCGGAGCGACAGGAAGTTCATGACGCTGCGCGCGTTCACCGTCCAGAAGAACTCGGTCATGATCCCGACCGGCAGCACGCTGCGGGCGACCTCCTTGGCGACGCCGTCGGCGAGCATCGCCTCGTAGGCGGCGTAGGACGCCTCGTACGACGCCTGCATCGCCGCGCGCGTCTTCTCCGCGAGGTCGCCGTCGACCGACTCGAAGGTGTACGCACCCGGCTTGCCGACCTGGGTGCGGACGTCCTCGGCGGCCGGCACGTAGAACGCGTCGTCGATCTTCGCGTAGCGGCCGGAGAGCTCGTTGAAGGAGCCGATGCGGTGCCGGATCCACTCGCGCATGACGAAGATCGGGCAGCGGACGTGGAAGCGCATCGCGTTGTGCTCGAACGGGGTGCCGTGCCGCTCGCGCATCAGGAAGCCGACCAGGCCGACGTCGCGATCGTCCATCTCGTCGCGGCGGGTGCCGAACGACACGCGCGCGGCGTTGACGACGGAGAGGTCGTCGGCCATCGCCGCGTCGAGGCGCACGAAGCCGTCGGTGAAGACGTCGATCCGATCCATGGCGCCAATCTAGCCGCCGCGGCGGCGCGCGCGCCTAGAGCCCGTACAGCCCGGCGTAGCGGTCGGTGAGGTACCCCATGAAGGCGTCGACGCCGAGCGGCTGGCCCGTCACCTCGCGCATCAGGTCCTCGCCGAGCGGCACCGCGCCGTGGCGGTGGACCTTCTCGCGGAGCCAGTCGAGGAGCGGGCGGAAGCCGCCCTCGCGCACCAGGCCGTCGACGTCGAGGTCCCGGCGCATCGCGTCGAGGAGTGCCGCCGCGTAGAGATTGCCGAGGGTGTAGGTCGGGAAGTACCCGAACAGCCCCTCCGACCAGTGGACGTCCTGCATGACGCCCTCGACGTCGTCCTCGGGCGTGTGGCCGAGGTACTGCGCCATCCGCGCGTTCCAGGCCTCCGGCAGGTCCGCGACCGCGATGCGCTCGTCGATCAGCTCGAGTTCGAGCTCGAAGCGCAGGAGGATGTGCAGGTTGTACGTCACCTCGTCGGACTCGACGCGGATCGGCGTGCGGGCGACGCGGCAGACCGCGCGCTGCATCCCCTGCGCGTCGACGCCGTCGAGCTGACCGGGGAAGAACTCCCGGGCCACCGGCAGGTAGTGCTCCCAGAACGCGAGCGAGCGCCCGAGCACGTTCTCGTAGAAGCGCGACTGCGACTCGTGCAGGCCGAGCGACGGCGCACCGGCGACGCTGGTGCGCCAGAGGTCCGGCGCGAAGCCCTGCTCGTAGAGGCCGTGGCCGCCCTCGTGGACGGAGGCGTAGAGGCAGGCGGGCAGCCAGTGCTCCCAGACGCGGGTCGTGAGCCGCACGTCGGTCGGCGCGGGACCGCCGGTGAAGGGGTGTGTCGAGCGGTCCTGACGACCGCGGGCGAAGTCGAAGCCGAGGTCCCCGAGGACGCGGACGCTGAACGCGTACTGGGCGTCCACGTCGAACGCCTGCTCGAGCACGGCGACGTCGGGCTGCGGCGCATCGAGGACCTGCTGCGCGAACGGCACGAGCCGGTCGCGCAGGTCCTCGAGCAGCGGCTGGAGCCGCGCCACACGCAGGCCCGGCTCGTAGTCGTCGAGCAGGGCGTCGTAGCGGGAGCCGTCGCCCTTGAGGTGGTCGGCCTGCTCGACCTTCAGCCGCATCAGCGCCTCGAGCGCCGGTCGGTAGTCGGCGAAGTCGCGGGTGGTGCGCGCGTGCTCCCACGCCTGATTGGTCGCGGAGCGCTGCTCGGCGAGGGCGCGCACGAACGCCTCGGGGAGCTGCGTCGCCTTGTCGCGCGCGCGCCGTGCCTCCCGCACCATCGCCCGCTGGGCGGGCGAGAGGTCCGGCAATGCGGCAGCCGCCTCGAGCGCCTCGCCGTAGGCCGGATCGACGAGGCGCTGGTGCGCGATCGTCGCCAGCGTCGCGCCCTGCTGCGCGCGGGCGCCGCGGCCGTCCGGCGGGCACATGACGTGCTCGTCCCATCCGAGCAGCGCCAGTGCACCGCCGAGGTCGCTCAGCTCGTGCATCCGCGCCGCGAAGGCGCCCCATACGTCCGCCATGCGGCTCCCTCCGGGTCGCCCGGCAGCCTACCGCGCGGCGGCGGGCGGATGCATCCCCCACCGGGCGTCGGCGGGCAGGCGCCACGGCAGCCCGACGAGCCGCACGACGACGATGCCGCCGAGCAGGATCCCGATACCCGCGATGGCATCGAGCACGTAGTGGTTGCCGGTCGCCACGACGGTGAACACGATCACCACCGGGTACGCGGCGCCGGCGAGCCGCAGCAGGCGGATGTCGGCGACGCGCCAGACGACCCACCCGATCAACGCGGCGTACGCCACGTGCATCGAGGGCACGGCCGCGTACGGGTTGAACAGCCCCGCCAGGAGGCCCCCGTGGAGGTCCACCCCCGCCGTCGTCCGCAGCCCGTCCTCCAGGCCGGACGCGGCGACCAGCCGTGGCGGGGCGACGGGGTACAGCGCGTACACGACCAGCGCGAGGCCGTTGGCGGCGAGGAACACGTTGCGGACCGGCACGTAGGCGGTGCGCCGGCGGCGCCACAGCCACACGAAGAAGACCGCGGTGACCGGCAGGTGCAGCCCGAGGTAGGCCAGGCTCGCGACCTGCGCCAACGGGTCACGGGCGAACGCCCACGCCTGCACCGACGGCTCGACGGCGAGGCCGGCGGCGTCCTGGAGGCGGATCAGGTCGATCGCGTTGACGAACGCATCGCGCGCGTCGCCGATCGTCAGGCCGCGGACGATCTGGTAGGCCAGCAGGGCGAGCGCGAAGATCGCGATCTGCGCCGCGCCGTGGCGGCGACCGTGGTCGACTGCGGCCATCTCCCCACGGTATGCCCGTTCGCGCAAAAAGAAAGCGCCGCCTCCGCCAGAGGCGGAGACGGCGCCGCACGACATGGATCTAGTCGAGCATCTCGACTTCGATCGCCTCCGGGCCCTTCTGGCCCTCGCGCGCTTCGAAGGAGCATTTCGCCCCCTCGCGGAGCGTCCGGAAACCCGACCCGGTCACGCTCGTGTAGTGGACGAAGAGGTCCTTTCCGCCGCCATCAGGGGCGATGAAGCCATAGCCCTTTGCATCGGAGAACCACTTCACAACACCGGTCGCCATGCGGCACCCGTCCTTCTCTATCGACCCTGAACGCCGGGCCTCACGTCCCGCAGAACCAGCGGGAACCGTTGCCCAATCTAGACGATTTCCCGAAGCCGTGCAGCCTTACTGTCCAAAAGTGGACGACTAGGGCATCCAGCCGTCGCCGTCGGCGATGCCGATCATGCGACCCCGGGGCACCAGGGCGTCCTCGTCCAGGCCGCCGAACGCACCCCGATGGAAGATCAGCGGCTCGCCCGGCGAACTCTCGAAGTGCACCACCTCGCCGATCACCAGCTCGTGGTCGCCGGCGACGTGCGTGTCGTAGAGCTCGCAGCGCATGATGGCCAGCGAGTGGCGCACGGAGTAGAAGCCGTGCGGGTCGAGCACCGCGTGCTCGGCGGGGAACTCCGCGCCGCGCTTGGCGAACGCGAGGGCGGCGTCCTGCTGGCTGCGGTGCAGCACGTTGACGGCCATCTTGCCGCTCGACTTGATCGTGTCGAGCGTGCGCGTGCCGTGCACCATCGAGACGAGGACGAGCAGCGGCTCGAGCGAGACGCTGGTGAACGAGTTCAGCGTCATGCCCTGCGGCTGCCCCTTGTGGGCGGTGGTCACGATCGTCACGCCGGTCGCGAACGCGCCGACGGTGTCGCGAAACGCGCGGGCCTCGTGCGCTGGGATCGCCATGGGGATACGGTAGCGCGCCGCGCGAAGGGCGCGGCGTAGGATGCCCGGATGGCGAGCGGGACGACCAGCCGTGGGCTCGTGCGGGCGCCCGCGGGAATGCGAACCGCCCAGATCCTGATCGCGATCTCCGCCGTGATGTACGGCACGCAGGGCATCTTCGCCGCGCTCGCGTACGAGGCCGGCGTATCGCTGGGCGTGCTGCTCGGCGTGCGCTCGGCGCTGTTCTGCGTGCTGGGGCTGTTCCTCCTCGACGCGGCGCGGCGGGCGACGCTGCGGGGGCGGTGGCGCGTCGTCGGCTGGGCCTGCGGGACGTCGATCGTCGGGCCGCTCCTCTACTTCGCCGCCGTCGACCGCATGGACCCGACGACGGTCACGCTGATCTTCTTCGTCTACCCCGCGCTGACGCTGGTCGGCGCGCGGCTCCTCGGGCGCACGCGCGTCACGCTCCTCGGCGTCGGCGTGACGGCCGTCACCCTGTTCGGCGTCGCGCTCGCGATCGGCGGGCCGGCCGGGGAGATCGACGTGGTCGGCGTCGTGCTCGCGCTGCTGTTCGCCGTCGTCGTATCGTCGTACTTCCTCGCCGCCGAGCACGGCCTCGAGGGCGTCGACCCGCTCGCGTGGCTCGGCACCACCGTGCTCGCCGCCGCCGTCTTCTTCATCCCCGCGGCCCCGTTCCTCGGCGAGATCGCGGTCCCGAACCTCCAGGGCTCGCTCGCGCTCCTCGGCGTCGCCGTGATCGCCTCGATCCTTCCCTGCCTGTTCCAGACGTCCGGGCTGATGCGGCTCGGCAGCGCCGCGACGAGCCTCGTGGCGACCGTCGAGATCGCGACCGTCGTCATCCTCAGCATCGTCGTGCTCGGCGAGCAGCCGTCGGCCGTGTCGCTGGTCGGCGCGGCGCTGGTGATCATCGGCGCGGCGACCGCGCCGATGGCCGTCAAGCGCCGTACGGTGCCGGCGTCACCGCTGTAGATCCGTGCACGCCCGGAGCGAGCGGAACTCGGCGGCCGCGGCGGCCCGATCGGCACCCGTGCGGAGCACCGGCAACGTGCCGCGGAGCTCGGCGGGGATGAACCGGTAGCCGTCGATCCGGCGACCGGTGGCGGTCACCTTCAGCACGCCGGTGCGGATCGCGTTCCCCTCGGTCGCGTAGAAGACGAAGTTGCCGAGGCCGTAGGCGACGAACCCGCGGCCCAGCATGCCCGCGCCGAGCAGGGCGTGCGCGTGCGTTCCGACGACGATGTCGGCGCCCGAGCGCACGAGCCGGCGGGCGATCGAGGTCTGGCTCGCGGTCGCGCACTGATTGCGCTCCTCGCCCCAGTGGAGGTAGACGACGACGGTGTCGCTCGTCTGGCGCGCTCGGCGCACCTCGAGCGCGAGGCGGTCCTCCATCTCGTACTTCGCGCTGGCCACGCCCGGCTGGGCGCCGTCGGCGGCCCACCACGAGATGAACTCCTCGTCGATCACCTGCGTCGCGCCGATGACCGCGATGCGCTGGCCGTTGACCGTCGTGCGCCAGGGGCGGAACGCGGCGCGCTCGTTCATCCCGCCGCCGACGACGGGCATGCCGGCGCGCTTCGCATGGCGAAGGGTGTCGCGCAGGCCGACGACGCCGTAGTCCATGCCGTGGTTGTTGGCGACCGTGACGACATCGACGCCGCCGCGCAGGAGCGCGGTGAAGGCGGACGGCGGCGCGCGGAAGTTGTACTCCTTGCCGCCCGTCGGCTCCCCGCGGTCCGTGACGACCGTCTCGAGGTTGACCATCGCGATGTCGGCCGTCCGCAGCGCCGGCGCAACGCCGGCGAGGATGCTGGACGGGTCACCGAGGTAGCCGTTGATCGGGGTCTCGAACATCACGTCGCCGCCGAACGCGAACGTGACCGGCTCGCCGCTCCCGAGGCGCGCGGGGATCGCCGGCTCGGCGGCCGCCGTGGTCGCGCCCGCCGCCGTCGCGTCCGTCGTCGCCGGCGCGGTCGCAGCGGTCTCGGCCTGACGCGCGGTCGTCGGCGCCCCGTCGTCGGCGCGGATCGCGCCGCACGCCACCGCGACGGCGGCGATCGCCATCACGAGCACGAACACGGCAGCGGCGCGCCGGCGGCGGCCCTGCTGGCGGCGCCGGCGGCGGCGGGACGACTCCATGCATCCCCACTTCACCACAGCCCCGCCGGCTCCTCCGGGCACGTGTGGGACGTGACGATGTCGTAACGCGATGTCGCGAAGGGGTCAGACCGATATGCGACACACCATCCGTGACTCGTGATGGGAGGCCGTATCGGCGTGTCGCATATCGGTCTGACCCCTTCGCGACATCCACCGCGGTACGCTCGCGGCATGCGCTGCGTCGTGTACTCCGGAGCCGGTGGCAACGAGGTCGTGTCCTGCGAGGAGCGGCCCGACCCGATCGTCGGCGACGAGGAGGTGCTGGTCCGGGCGTCGTACGCCGGGCTGAACGGCGCCGACGTCGCCCAGCGGAACGGGCACTACCCGGCGCCGCCCGGGTGGCCCGCGGACATCCCCGGGCTCGAGGTCGCCGGCACGATCGAGGCCGTCGGCGCCAAGGTGCGCGGATGGTCGGTCGGCGACCGCGCCTACGGCCTGGTCGGCGGCGGCGGGCTCGCCGACGTCGCCGCGATCCACGAGCGCTGCGTGGTGCCCGTGCCGGCGCGCCTCGACGACCGCGAGAGCGCCGCGATCCCGGAGGTCTTCATCACCGCGCACGACGCCGTCGCCACGCAGGCCGGCCTGCGCAGCGGGGAGACGCTGCTGGTCCACGGCGCGTCCGGCGGCGTCGGCTCGGCCGCCGTCCAGATCGGCGTCGCGATGGGCGCGACGGTGATCGGCGTCTCGCGCCACGCCGAGGGCCGCGCGCTGGTCGAGCGCCTCGGCGGCACGGCGATCGACGCCGACGGCTGGTCCGAGCGGGTCCTCGAGCTGACCGGTCAGCATGGCGCGGACGTGATCCTCGAACTCGTCGGCGCGCCGAACTTCGCCGGCGACATCCAGGCGATCGCCCGCCGCGGCCGCATCGCGATCGTCGGCATCGGCGCCGGCCAGAAGGTCGAACTGGGGCTGCGCGACCTCATGACCAAGCGCGCGACGATCTTCGGCACCACGCTGCGCGCCCGCCCGCTCGAGGAGAAGATCGCCGCCATCCAGGCGTTCCACCGCGAGTGCGGACCGCACTTCGACGCCGGTCGGATGCAGCCGATCATCGACACGACGTTCCCGTGGGAGCAGGCCGCGGATGCGCTCGCGCGCATGGAGGGCGCCGGCAAGACCGGCAAGGTCCTGCTCGACTTCACCGCGTAAGCGCAGCCGGTCCGGTGGCGACTCCGGGCCAGCATGACCGAACGCATGTACGCACCGGGTGGCCGGCAGGACCGGCACAATCCCGACGGATGGAGGACGCAGCCGCCTACGACGTCGCACTCGTGCGCCGGGCGCGCCAGGCCCTGCGCGACGGCGACGAGCGCACGGCCCGCGAGGCCGCCGGCGAGCTCTGGCTGCGCTACGAGCACGTCGCCCGCGCGGCGGCTCGCCGCCACGCCCGCGGCATCGAGGCCGAGGAGGTGCTCGGCGCGATCCAGGTGCGCTTCGTCCGCTTCGTCTACCACCGCGATGCGGAACCGGCGTCCATGAGCGGTCTGATCCACAAGATGGCGTCGTTCGCCTTCGGCGACGTCCAGCGCGTCGAGGCGCGCGAGGCGCCGACCGTCGAGGACGTCGGCGACTGGGGCACGGACGACGGCGACGTCGAGGTGCTGCACGACCGCGATGCGCTCGCACGCCTCTTCTCCGTCCTCAACGAGCGCGAGCGCCTCGTCATGGAGCGCGACCTCGAGGACAGGTCGGACGAGGAGATCGCGGCCGAGCTGGACGTCAAGACCAACAACCTCCACCAGATACGCTTCCGCGCCATGCGGAAGCTGCGCGAGGCGGCAGAGGCGGGTGCGCTGTGACCGACGACCGTGACCTCCGACTCGGCGAGCTGATGGCCGACGCCGTGGCCGCCTTCCGCGAGGGGCGCTCCGCCGACGTCGACGGCATCCTCGACGCGGCCGGCGACGACCGCTCCGAGCTGCTCGACATGGTCGAGCTCGCCCTCGCCCTCGAGGGGCCGCGCCAACCGACGCCGGAGCGGATCGCGGCGATCGCCGACGACCCGGTCTTCGCGCCCCGCGCCTGGCCTCAGATCCTGGAGGAGGCCCGGCACGCGCAGGGGCTCCAGCGCGCCACGGTCATCGAGCGGCTCGCGCACGCGCTCGGGCTCACCTCGCCCGCCGCGCAGGCCCAGCTGCGGGTCCGCTACCACGAGCTCGAGACCGGCCAGATCCCGCCGACCGGCGTGACCGACGCGCTGCTGGACGCGCTCGGCGACGCGCTCGGAGGCATCCGCTCGCTGCTCGACGCCACGCGACTGACGCCGACCGGTCCGTTGAATCCCGCGGTCAGCTTCAACCGCGACGGCTTCGAGGACCTCAGCGCGATCGCGGTGGAGCACCAGCTGCTGGCGTTCGACGCGCCGGAGCCGACGCCCGACGAGCAGCGCGTCGACCGGCTGTTCGGGCTCTAGCCGGCCGCGTACTCCGAGGCCTTCGGCGGCCGCCGCAGGTAGCCGAGGTTGAACAGGCGCCAGGCCATCGACAGCTGCGACACCTCGAAGCGGTCGGCCTGCGCCGCGACGTCCGGGCTCGACTCCTCGACGCTGGAGCGCACCCGCGCCTCCGGCATCAGCAGCTCGGCGGCGAAGCGATTCGCCTCGCGCTCCCGGATCTGCTCCGGCGAGCCCTTCGCGCCGCTCTCCGCGACGTCGCCGAGCCGGCAGATGAAGCCGTCGGCGACCTCGGTCGCGTGGAGCTCCCAGTGCCCGATCTCGTGGGCGACGGTGAAGCGCCGTCGCCGCGGCCACAGCTCGCACTCGACGGCGTTCACGCGGATCTCGCGCTCGCGCAGGAGCAGCATCCCGGAGACCCCGTCCTCGAGCGGCGCCAGGTTGACGAGCAGGCCGAGGTACGACTCCGCGATGTCCTCGACGGGCACGGGGCCGTCCTCCGCCGCCGCGTAGGCCGCGCCGTAGCGGTCGAGGAGGTCCCGGGCGGCGGCGATCTCGCGGTCGACGGTCGTGCTCATGGGGGCATCGTACGGCGGGCGCGCGGGGAGTTCCTCCCCAATCCCCCGGACGCACCGGTTGAACCAAATGATTCACTCTCTGGTGCCACTGAATCAATCGTGCCGGAAGTGCCGTACACTGCGCGCGATGTCGGGCCTCTACGACCCCTCCTTCGAGCACGACGCCTGCGGGCTCGGGACGGTCGTCCATCTCGACGGCACGGCCTCGCACGCGCTCGTCGACCAGGCGCTGACCGTGCTGGAGCGCCTCGATCACCGCGGGGCCACGGGCTCCGACCCGGAGACGGGCGACGGCGCGGGGATCCTGCTCCAGATGCCGCACCGCTTCCTCGCGCGCGCCGCGGCCGAGGAGGGCATCGACCTGCCTCCCGCCGGCGACTACGGCATCGGCATGGTGTTCCTGCCGACCGACCCGGTCAAGCGCCTGCGCGCCACGGAGATCGCGGTCCGCACCGTCGCGGAGGAGGGCCACCGCGCGGTGGGCTGGCGCCAGGTCCCCGTCGACGAGGACGCGATCGGCCCCCTCGCCCGCTCCTCGCAGCCCGTCATCCGCCAGCTGATCGTCGAGCGCCGCCACGGCTCGCTCGAGGAGTTCGAGCGCAAGCTGTACGTCATCCGCCGCCGCATCGAGAAGCTGGTCCTCTCCTCCGGCGACATCGACGGCAGCGAGTTCGCGATCGCCAGCCTGTCGTCGAAGACGATCGTCTACAAGGGCCTGCTGCGCGCCACGCAGGTGCGTGCGTTCTACCCCGACCTGCGCGACGCCGACGTCGAGTCCGCGCTCGCGCTCGTCCACTCGCGCTTCTCCACGAACACGCTCGGGACCTGGGACCTCGCGCACCCCTTCAACCTGATCGCGCACAACGGCGAGATCAACACGGTCCGCGGCAACGGCAACTGGCTCAGCGCCCGCGAGCCGCAGCTGCGCAGCGACCTGTTCGGCGGCGACCTGCAGAAGCTGTTCCCGATCACGGAGGAGCGCTGGTCCGACTCGGCCAAGCTCGATGCGGCACTCGAGCTCCTGCTGCGTGCCGGGCGCCCGCTCGAGCACGCGCTGGCGATGCTGATCCCGCCGGCCTGGAGCGACGCCACGCTCGACATGGACGACGACGTCCGCGCGTTCTACGAGTACCACACGACGCTCGTCGAGCCCTGGGACGGCCCCGCCGCGGTGATCGCGACCGACGGCGACAAGGTCGTCGCGACGCTCGACCGCAACGGCCTGCGCCCCGGGCGCTGGCTGCGCACCAAGGACGGCATCTGCGTGCTGGCCTCCGAGATCGGGGTGCTCGACATCCCCGAGGCCGACATCGTGGAGACCGGCCGTCTCGAGCCGGGCCGGATGCTGATGTTCGACACCTCCTCCGGCCGCGTCGTCCACGACCGCGAGATCAAGCGCGTGCTGTCCCGCCAGCGCCCGTACCGCCAGTGGCTCGACCAGTACAAGCTGCACCTCGACGATCTGCGCCCGCAGCAGGGCACGCCGATCGACGACGACGCCCTTCCGGTCCAGCAGCGCATCTTCGGCTACACCCGCGAGGACCTCGCGCTGCTGATCGCGCCGATGGCGATGAACGGCGCCGAGCCCGTCGGCTCGATGGGCGACGACACGCCGCTGGCCGCGCTGACCAGCCGCAACCGCCTGCTGCCGTCGTACTTCAAGCAGCAGTTCGCGCAGGTCACGAACCCGCCGGTCGACTCCGAGCGCGAGCGCCTCGTGATGAGCCTCCGCGTCGGCGTCGGCGCGATCGGCAACCTCCTCGACGAGACCCCGGAGCACTGCCGCCGGGTGACGACGCTGACGCCGGTCCTGACCAACGGCGAGCTGGAGAAGCTGCGTGCGCTGCGCCGCGACGGCTTCCGCGCCGCCACCGTCTCGACGCTGTACCCCGTCGCCGAGGGCGGTCCCGGCCTCGCCGCCGCGCTCGACCAGCTGTGCCGCGAGGCCGCGCAGCTCGTCTGGGGCGGCACGACGATCCTGATCCTGTCCGACCGCGGCGCGGACGCGACGATAGCGCCGATCCCGCCGCTGCTGGCCACCGCGGCGGTGCACTCCCACCTGGTCCGGCAGGGCGCGCGCACGATGTGCGGCCTCGTGGTGGAGTCGGGCGAGCCACGCGAGACGATGCACATGGCGCTGCTGATCGGGTACGGCGCCTCGGCCGTCAACCCGTACCTCGCGCTGGAGTCCCTGCGTGCGCTGCACGAGGCTGGCGACCTCGGCGACATCGAGCTCGGCGAGGCGCGCAAGCGCTACGTCCAGGCGATCGGCAAGGGCCTCCTGAAGATCTGCTCGAAGATGGGCATCTCGACGATCCAGTCGTACCGCGGCTCGCAGATCTTCGAGGCGGTCGGCCTGGGCCAGCAGCTCGTCGCCCGCTACTTCCCGGGCACGATCTCGCGCGTCGGCGGCCTCGAGCTGTCCGATCTCGCCGACGAGATCCGCGAGCGCTACGAGCTCGACGTCCTGCCGGCCGATCCGGACGCCCTGCTCGAGGCCGGCGGCGAGTACCAGTACCGCATCGACGGCGAGCGCCACGCCTGGCGCCCCGACACGATCGTCCACCTCCAGCGCGCGGTGCGCGACGACGCCTACGACTCGTACCGCCAGTTCGCCGACGCGGTCGACGCGGGCGCCGACCGCGCGATCGCGCTGCGCGACCTGCTCGAGATCGTCCCCGCCGGGCCGCCGGTGCCGCTCGACGAGATCGAGCCGTCGAGCGAGATCGTCCGCCGCTTCGCGACGGGCGCGATGAGCATGGGCTCGATCTCCCGCGAGGCGCACGAGACGCTGGCGATCGCGATGAACCGCATCGGCGGCAAGTCGAACACCGGCGAGGGCGGCGAGGACATGACCCGCTCCACGCCCGACGCGAACGGCGACCTGCGCCGGTCCGCCATCAAGCAGGTGGCGTCCGGCCGCTTCGGGGTGACGACGCCGTACCTCGTCGACGCGGACCAGCTCCAGATCAAGATGGCCCAGGGCGCGAAGCCCGGCGAGGGCGGCCAGCTGCCCGGCCACAAGGTCGACGACTACATCGCGCGGCTGCGCCACTCGACGCCCGGCGTCGGCCTGATCAGCCCGCCGCCGCACCACGACATCTACTCGATCGAGGACCTCGCGCAGCTGATCCACGACCTCAAGTGCGTGAACCCGGCCGCGGACGTCTCCGTGAAGCTCGTCGCGGAGGCCGGCGTCGGCACCGTCGCCGCGGGCGTCGCGAAGGCGAAGGCCGAGCACATCGTCATCTCCGGCCACGACGGCGGCACCGGCGCCTCGCCGCTGTCGTCGCTCAAGTACGCGGGGCTGCCGTGGGAGATGGGCCTCGCCGAGGCCCACGAGGTGCTGGTGATGAACGACCTGCGCGGCCAGGTGACGCTGCAGGTCGACGGCGGCCTGCGCACGGGCCGCGACGTCCTCGTCGGCGCCATCCTCGGCGCCGAGGAGTTCGGCTTCTCCACCGCCCCGCTGATCGCGGCGGGCTGCATCATGATGCGCGTCTGCCATCTGAACACGTGCCCGGTCGGCATCGCGACGCAGGACCCGGTCCTGCGCGAGCGGTTCCGCGGCACGCCCGAGCACATCGTCCGCTACTTCCTGTTCGTCGCCGAGCACCTGCGCGAGCTGATGGCGGAGATCGGCGTGCGGTCGGTGGACGAGCTGATCGGCCGTCGCGACCTGCTGCGCCAGCGCACGGATCGCCCGACGTGGCTGGAGTCGCTCGACCTCTCCCCCGTCCTCGCCCATCCCCGCCAGCCGGGCGACCCGGCCCCCGTCCGCGCGCGCCCGCAGGATCACGCGCTGCACACGAAGATCGACCCGGAGATCATCGCCGAGGCCGAGCCGGCGCTGGCCCGCGGCGAGGCCGTCGTGATCGAGCGTCGCATCCAGAACATCAACCGCACGTTCGGCGCGATGCTCGCCGGCGAGATCGCCCGGCGCGTCGGCCCCGACGGCCTGCCGGACGACACGATCACGCTGCGCGTCCACGGCCACGGCGGGCAGTCGTTCGGCGCCTTCGCGATGCCGGGGACGACGATCGAGCTGACCGGTCCGGTCAACGACTACCTCGGCAAGGGCCTGTCCGGCGGCCGCATCGTGGTGAAGGCCGCGGACGACGCCGGCTACGCCGTCTCCG
This sequence comes from Thermoleophilia bacterium, assembly GCA_032119475.1. Taxonomy (GTDB): domain Bacteria; phylum Actinomycetota; class Thermoleophilia; order Gaiellales; family F1-60-MAGs149; genus F1-60-MAGs149. The sequence continues at coordinate 30,385 of JAUMCA010000127.1, forward strand.
CGTCGACGTACGTCGGCAACGTCGCCCTCTACGGCGCGACCAGCGGCGCCGCCTTCCTGCGTGGACGCGCCGGCGAGCGCTTCTGCGTCCGCAACTCCGGCGCGACGGCGGTCGTCGAGGGCGTCGGCGACCACGGCTGCGAGTACATGACGGGCGGCGTCGCGCTGATCCTCGGCCCGACCGGCCGCAACTTCGCCGCCGGCATGTCCGGCGGCGTGGCGTTCGTGCTCGACGCCGACGGCGCCTTCGAGAGGCGCGTCAACCACGCGAGCGTGTCGCTCGAGCCGCTTGAGCCGGCCGACGACCGCGCGCTCGTCGAGGGCCTCCTGCGCGAGCACGCCGCGCGCACCGGCAGCCCGATCGCGGAGGAGCTCCTCACCGCGTGGCCGCAGAGCGCGAGCCGCTTCCTGAAGGTCATGCCCGACGACTACGCGCGCGTGCTCGCCGAGCGCGCGCAGGCCGATGCGGAGGCGGCGATCGCCGGTGACTGATCCCCGCGGCTTCCTCCAGATCCAGCGGCGCGTCCAGCCGTACCGCCCCGTCGAGGAGCGCGTCGGCGACTACCGCGCCGTCGCCCCGCAGATCGACGACGAGATCGCGCGCGAGCAGGCCCGTCGCTGCATGGGCTGCGGCGTGCCGTTCTGCCACAACGGCTGCCCGCTCGGCAACCTGATCCCCGAGTGGAACGACCTCGTCGAGCGCGACCACTTCCGCGAGGCGATCGACCGGCTCCACGCGACGAACAACTTCCCCGAGTTCACGGGCCGCGTCTGCCCGGCGCCGTGCGAGGAGGCCTGCGTCCTCGCGCTCGACCAGGACCCGGTGACGATCAAGCAGGTCGAGATGTCGATCATCGAGCGCGCCTTCGAGGAGGGCTGGGTCGAGCCGCGGCCGGCCGAGCACTCGACCGGCCGACGCGTCGCCGTCGTCGGCTCCGGCCCCGCCGGCCTCGCCTGCGCGCAGCAGCTCGCGCGCGAGGGCCACGCCGTCACCGTCTTCGAGCGCGACGACCACCTCGGCGGCCTGCTGCGCTACGGCATCCCCGACTTCAAGATGGAGAAGACGCTGATCGACCGGCGCGTCCTCCAGCTCGAGGCCGAGGGCATCGAGTTCGCGACCGGCGTCGACGTCGGCGAGGACGTGTCGATCGAGGAGCTTCGGGCCGGCGTCGACGCGATCATCCTCGCGACGGGCGCCCAGCGCCACCGCGATCTCTGGATCCCCGGCCGCGAGCTCGAAGGCGTCCACTTCGCCATGCCGTACCTGATCCAGCAGAACCGCCGCGTGGCGGGCCTGCCGGTCGAGGGGCCGAAGATCACCGCGCAGGGCAAGCGCGTCGCGATCCTCGGCGGCGGCGACACCAGCGCGGACTGCCTCGGCAACGTCATCCGGGAGGGCGCGATCGAGGTGCACGAGATCGCCCACGGCCCCACGCCGCCCGGCGAGCGCGAGCCGCTGAAGACGTGGCCCGAGTGGCCTGTCGTCATGCGCACGTACTCCGCGCACCAGGAGGGCGGCACGCGCGAGTGGCAGTTCGTCACCGACCGCCTCGAGGGGGAGGACGGCCACGTCCGGCGCCTCGTCGGCCACCGCGTCGAGTTCCCGGGCTACGCCGAGAGCGGCGTGCGCAACCCCGTCCCCGTCGAGGACGGCGAGGTCGTGCTCGACGTCGACCTCGTCCTGCTCGCGATCGGCTTCACCGGCACGGAGGACGACGCGGTCTTCGCGCAGTCCGGCGCCGTCGTCGGCGACCGCGGCACGATCGACGTGGACCAGTGGTACGCGACCGCCACCCCCGGCGTGTGGGCCTGCGGCGACGCCGTCCGCGGCGCCGACCTCGTCGTCACGGCGATCGCCGACGGCCGCCAGTGCGCCGCCGCCGTGCACGCGGCCCTCGTGTCGCGGTAGACCGCCCGGCTCAGTGGCTTCCGAGGGTGATCTGGACGATCACCACGATGCCGTACTCGTCGCCGGAGCGGCCCACCCAGCGCGGATTGAACTGGTAGTCGATGCGCGCCGCCCCGCTCGCCTCGTAGTGGATCGACCGCGAGAAGCCGGGTCCGAGGGGCCGGCCGCGCGAACCACGGAGCACGGTGGCGGCGTTGATACGCGGCGGTCGGCCGGGCTCGACCGCGACGTGGTCCCAGAACTGCTGTGCGGACGCAATGCCGATCCGATCGACGAGCTGCTCCCAACGCTCCTCGAGCTGGTGGTGGACCAGTACGCGGAAGCGGGGCGCGAACGACGGGCGACCGCCGGGTCGGCGGGCCGGCATCCACGGGTGGTGGTCGCCGGTCGCAGGTGGCGTCACGGAGCCGCGTCCGCCGGACGCTCGATCTCGAGGTAGTCGTCCGGTTCGAAGCCACCGGCGAGCCGCGCCTCCAGCTGGGCGTCGTAGGGCTGCCGCGCGGTGACCTCCCACTCGTGCAGGAGGATGCGCAGCGCCGTGGCGTCGCTGGTCCGTCCCGCCTCATCGAAGGCGGCGGCAACCTCCTCCGCGAAGGTCTGCCGGTCGGCATCATCGAGGCGATTGACCCAGCGCAGCTGGTCGACCGTCACGTCGACGCCGCTCGAGACCTCCCGCCACGCGCGCATGGCGGCGACGAGCATGGTCGCGACCTCCAATCGCCCGGCCGTCTGCTCCAGCACGCGCTCGGTCAGGAGCACCATCGAGGTGCCGTCCGTATCGACGATCCTGGCGCCGGCACGACGCGCCGTGTCCAACACCTCGCGCCCGCGGCGGTTGAGGTCGCTCGCGCGGTAGACGCGTTCGGAGGAGACTGCAATACCGGCATCCATAGTTCGAAGGATACTGCAACAGATCTTGCGAATGCGCGCGAATCAAGACGGCGTCCGAACGGCCCGTCACGCCACCGAGGTGGGCTACACGCTGCCGCCGCCCGAATCCCACGGTGTTGGCACGATTACGTCATTCGTCCCCTCCCGGAGGATCCTCAATGCCCAGTCCCGTCAAGGTCGTCGTCACCGGTGCCGCCGGTCAGATCGGCTACGCGCTCGTCTACCGCATCGCCAGCGGCCAGATGCTCGGCGCCGACACCCCGGTCGAGCTGCGCCTGCTCGAGATCCCGCAGGCCCGCGGCGCCCTCGACGGCGTGGCGATGGAGCTCGACGACTGCGCGTTCCCGCTGCTCTCGAACATCGTCTGCACCGACGACCCGAACGTCGCCTTCGACGGCGCGAACGTCGGCCTCCTCGTCGGCGCGCGCCCGCGCACGAAGGGCATGGAGCGCGGCGACCTGCTCGAGGCGAACGGCGCGATCTTCACCGTCCAGGGCAAGGCGATCAACGACCACGCGGCGGACGACATCAAGGTCCTCGTGGTCGGCAACCCGGCCAATACGAACGCGATGATCGCGATGAACTCGGCGCCCGACGTGCCGAACGAGCGCTTCACCGCGATGATGCGCCTCGACCACAACCGCGCGCTGACGCAGGTCGCCCAGAAGACGGGCGCGTCGGTCTCCGACGTGACGAACATGAGCATCTGGGGCAACCACTCCGCCACCCAGTACCCGGACGTCGTCCACGCCAAGGTCGCCGGCAAGAGCGCCTGGGACACGATCGCCGACGAGGCGTGGGTCGCCGATACGTTCATCCCGACCGTGCAGAAGCGCGGCGCGGCGATCATCGAGGCGCGCGGCGCCTCGTCGGCCGCCTCGGCCGCCAACGCCGCCATCGACCACATCCACGACTGGGTGCTCGGCACGCCCGACGGCGACTGGGTCTCGATGGGTGTCGCCGTCGATGGCCAGTACGGCATCGACAAGGGCATCATCTGCGGCCTCCCCTGCACCGCCGAGAACGGCACGTGGAGCGTCGTCGAGGGCCTCGAGCTCGACGCGTTCTCGAAGCCGCGCATCGACGCCTCGGTCGCCGAGCTCCGCGAGGAGTACGACGCCGTCAAGGAGCTCGGCCTGATCTAGGCCGCTCGACGTTGGGGCCCGTCTCCCTCCGGGGAGGCGGGCCCGTTTTCGTTTGCGGGTGGTCTGCAACGGCTGACGGAGAGCGGGATCACCGGAATTCCGGTACACATGTCTTCACATGCGTTACGCGTGTAGCGCCATACGCCCACGCGCGGCCAATTTCACGCGCCCCGCCGCGAAAATCCGCGCATGTCGTCGCGCCGTCGCCCCAGTCCCGTGCCCGTCATCGTCCTCTTGCTCGCGCTCGGCGCGCTGCTCGCGCCTGCCGTCGCATGGGCACTGTCGGCGACCACAACCACGATCTCGGCGAGCCCTTCGCCGGCCGTGGCGGGGCAGCCCGTCACGCTCACCGCCACGCCCAGCGTTCCGGGCACGGTGACGTTCTCGTACGACGGGCAGGTTGTGGGCACCGGGCAGGCCGTCGGCGCGGGGGCCGCATCGGGCGCTCCTGCGCGTATTTGGAATACCGATGGTGGCCAAATCAGGTGGATGACAACTGACAATCTCGGCAACGTCTACACCTCCACGTACAACGAATCGAGCTGCAACGGTGGAGGTTGCCA
>JAUMCA010000128.1:0-7296 GCA_032119475.1 Thermoleophilia bacterium
CAGGTTGAAGTCGAGCTGCACCGTGCCGCACTGCCACGAGCGGCCGAGCGAGTCGGTCAGGTGGATGTCGATCTTCGGGCCGTAGAACGCGCCGTCGCCCTCGTTGACGCGGTACTCGATGCCGCGCGCCTGCAGGACGGCGTGGAGCGCCTCCTCGGCCTTGTCCCAGATGCCGTCGTCCCCCACCCGCACCTCGGGCCGGGTCGAGAGCTCGATGCGGAAGTCCATCGCGAACAGCTCGTAGAGGTCGAGCGCGAAGCCGAGCACGCCCTGGACCTCGTCCTCGATCTGGTCGACGGTCACGAACAGGTGCGCGTCGTCCTGCGTGATGTGCCGGACGCGCATGAGGCCGTGCAGCGTCCCGGACGGCTCGTGCCGGTGGACGAGGCCGACCTCGTTCATGCGCAGCGGCAGCTCGCGGTACGAGCGGCGGTCGCTCTTGAAGATGAGGCAGTGCGCGGGGCAGTTCATCGGCTTCATGCCGAACGCGCGCTCCTCGATCTCGAGGAGGTACATGTTGTCGCGGAACTTGTCCCAGTGGCCGGAGGTCTTCCAGAGGTCCGACGCGTAGAGGATCGGCGTCTTCACCTCCTGGTAGCCGCGGTCGCGGTTCTCGATGCGCCACATGTCGACGAGCGTGTTCCACAGCGTCATGCCCTTCGGGTGCCAGAAGGGCGCGCCGGGCGAGGCGTCGTTGAACGAGAACAGGTCGAGCTCGCGGCCGAGGCGGCGGTGGTCGCGCTTCAGCGCCTCCTCGATGTTCCGGAGGTGCTGGTCGAGGTCCTCCTGCGAGAAGAACGCCGTGCCGTAGATGCGCGTGAGCATCGGCCGCGTGGAGTCGCCGCGCCAGTACGCGCCGGCCATGTGGGTCAGCGTGAACGCCTTGATCGGGCCGGTGTCCTGGAGATGCGGGCCGCGGCAGAGGTCCGTGAAGTCGTCCTGGGTGTACGTGGTCAGCGGCTCGTCGACCGGGAGGTCGTCGATCAGCTCGATCTTGAACGGCTCGACCTCCTCCACGAAGCGCTGGCGCAGCGCGTCGCGGTCGGCCGTCGCGCGCTCGAAGGGGTGCTTCTGCTTGAGGATCCGGCGCATCTCGTCCTCGATGCGCCCGAGGTCCGCCTCGCCGACGGTCTCCGGGAACTCGAAGTCGTAGTAGAAGCCGTTGTCGATCGCCGGGCCGATCGAGATCTTCACGCCGGGGAACACGTGCCGCGCGGCCTCCGCGAGGACGTGGGCGGTCGAGTGGCGCAGCACCGGCAGCGCCTCCGGATCCCCCACGCGCAGGATCTTCACCGTCGCGCCGTCGTGCAGCGGCAGACGCAGGTCGCGGAGCTCGCCGTCGACCTCCACCGCGGCCGCCGCCTTGGCCAGCCGCTCCCCGATCGCACGGGCGCAGTCGAGCCCCGTCGCGCCGTCGGGCAGCTCGAGCGCGGTGCCGTCGGGAAGCTGGACCTTCATGCGGCGGAGGCTATCAATGCGGGGTGATCGGACCGCGCAACGGTGGATGGTGGCACGAAGGGGTCAGACGGATTCGTGCCACGGGCGACGCAGGCCAATGCCTTACGCAGGCGCGTGGCACGAATCCGTCTGACCCCTTCGTGCCACCCGCGCCGCGGATCAGGCCAGGTCGAACGACGTCATCGCGTGGAAGAGGCCCATGCGCTCCTCTACCTCCTCGCGCGTCAGGCGCTGGACGCGCTCCGTGCCGAACTCCTCGACGTTGAAGGAGGCGACGATCGAGCCGTACGCCACGGCGCGGCGCAGGTGCGAGAGGTCGGGCTCGGTCTGGCCCGTGGCGGCGAGGTAGCCGACGAAGCCGCCCGCGAACGAGTCGCCGGCGCCCGTCGGGTCGAAGACCTCCTCGAGCGGGTAGCCGGGCACGCCGAAGAAACGGCCGTCCGCGAACAGCGCGGCGCCGTACTCCCCGCGCTTGATCACCACGATGCGGGGGCCGAGGGCGGAGATCGCGCGAGCCGCGCGGGTCAGCGTCGCCTCGCCGGTCAGCTGGCGCGCCTCGCCGTCGTTGAGGATCACCGCGTCGACCTCGCCGATGGCGGCGACGAGGCTGTCCTTCGCGATGTCGATCCACAGGTTCATCGAGTCGAGCGCGACGAGCCCCGCGTTCGACTGCGCGCGGACCGAGCGCTGCAGGTCCGGCTGGATGTTGCCGAGGAACAGCACCGGCGCCTGCGCCTGCTCGGGCGTCAGCCGCGGGTCGAAGTGCTCGAACACGCCGAGGCGCGTGTCGAGCGTCTCCGCGACGTTGAGGTCGTAGCCGTAGCGCCCCTCCCACGCGAACGTGGCGCCCCCGGCGACGACCTGGATGCCCGACGTGTCGACGCCGCGCTCGGCGAGCACCGGCGCGCCGTCGAAGTCATCGCCCACCACCCCCACCACGCCGACCTCGGTGAACAGGCGCGCGGCGAGGGAGAAGTGGACGACCGACCCGCCGAGCGCGCGTTCGCGCTTGCCGAACGGCGTCTCGAGCGAGTCGTAGGCGATGGATCCGACGGCGATGAGGCTGTTCACACCGGGCACGGTAGCGATCGGACCCCTACTGGAGCCCCATCTCCGCGCGGGCCGTGCGGCCGGGCATGCAGTGCGCGCCCTCGTGGACCGCGACGAGCTCGTCCCAGTGCGTCACCCAGATCGTGCGGCGCTCGACGGACGCGATGTCCTCGTTGCGGAGCCACCCGGCGACCTTGGTCAGCGTCTCGCGGGTCGTGCCGGTCATCTCCGCGAGCGTGCCGTGCGTCAGGCGCACGTCGAGGCGGACGCCGTCCGGGGTGACCTTCCCGAAGTGATCGGCGAGCTCGATGATGACCCCCGCCAGGCGCGCGGGGACGGACTGGAACTGCAGCGCGGACAGGCGGCTCTCCGCAGCGCGCAGGCGCACCGCGTTCGACATCGCGATGTTGCGGGCGATGACCGGATCGACGCTCGCGAGCGCCTCGAGATCGCTGGTCGACGCGCGCAGGACCTCGCAGTCGACGAGCGCCTCGACCTGCTCGGTCGGGTACTCCTCGAGCCACGGCAGCCGGCCGAACACGCTGCCGGCGTCGAGCAGGCCGCTGGTCAGGCAGCGGCCGTCGTGGTTGACGCGGACGGCGCGGGCGACGCCGGACACGACCACGTAGGTGCGCGGCTCGTCGTCGGCGACGCCGGAGATGACCTCGCCGCGCTCGTGGCTGCGCAGGCAGAAGGCGCTCGCCGCGCGGGCGAGACGGTCCTGGGTGAGGCCGGCGAAGATCGGGGTGTCAGCGGCGGCGGCGAGCAGGTGCGGGTTCATGCGGTTCCTCCGGTGATCCGGATTCCGACGGTGCGTCGGAACCCACAACGATCATCGGAGGCCGGTGTTCACCTGCCGTGGCCATTCCGTGGCGCTTGCGTTGCGGCGCGTTGACGCCGCGTTGACGGACGTTGAGCCCGCGTTAAGTCGGCTGCAGGATCGCGTCGAGCTCGCCCTTGGCGTGGAGCTCCTCGACGATGTCGCAGCCGCCGATCAGCTCCGCGTTGACGAACAGCTGCGGCGTCGTCGGCCAGCCGCTGTAGGCGGCGAGCTGCTGCTTGATGCGCGGGTCGGGCAGGATGTCGACGGCGACGAACTCGACGCCGCTGTCGACCAGCCGCTCGGCGACGCGCGCGGAGAACCCGCAGCGCGGCTCCTCGGGCGAGCCCTTCATGAAGAGGGCGACGCGGTTGCCCGTGACGATCGCCTCGATCTCCTTGCGGATGTCCTCATCGCTCATGACGCTCATCAGGATTCCCCCGGAATGGCTGTGGTGATGGAGAGGGCGTGGATCTCGCCCGAGTCCAGCTGCGCCTGCACGGCGGCGTAGATCATCTTGTGCTGCTCGATCAGGCTCTTGCCCGCGAACTGCTCCGCCTGGACGTGCACGGCGAGGTGATCCCCACCGGCGCCCATGAAATCCGTCACCGAGGCGCTGCTGCCGGGCAGGTGCGACTCGATGAGGTCCTTGACGACGGCGAGGTCCACGGCCGTAGGGTAGCGCAGGCCCGCGGCAGTACCGCGACCGCCGGCGGGGTGATGACACGGCCCACGCGCGGCCGCACCCAGGGGCTCGCCGCCGGCAGGAACGGCGCGGATCCGACGTCGTCCGTGCCCGGCGCGTAGACGAGGCGCCAGCGTGCCGCCGCCCATGCCCCGCGCGTGGCGCAGCCGCCGCGCAACGTGCCGTCGGCTCCGCTCAGCGGGCGCTCGTCGACGCGGCAGACGGCCGTGCCGCGGCGCTCGCCCGGCAGGATCCCCTCCCAGGCCAGCCGCAGCCCCGGCACCCCCACCCCGCTGCCCGGCGCGATCGCGAGGTCGCGGATCAGCGGCCGGCCGCTGCCGTCGACGCCGTCCGGGCGCGCGGCCAGCCTCAACACCACCCGCGGCCGCACGCCGACGACGCCGAGCAGGACCCGCACGGGCTCCGTGTCGTCCGTGCGCTGGAGCTCGAGCCAGGCGACGCTGTTCACGGCCGGGGCGATCGCGCCGTCGGCGGCTCCGTCGCCGGCGACCGACAGGTCGGCCCGCACCTCCGGCACGCCCGCCACGGTGGGCACGAGGACGACCGCGGCCGAGGCGCCCGCGGGCACCGCGCCGCGCACGGCGACCGTGGCTCCGGCGACCACGGTCCAGCGCGCGAGCCGGACCGCGGCGCCGGGCGCGGGCCCGATGCGGAGCGGGCCGGACGCGGGCGCGGCCGTGATCGGCCCGACGTCGCCGGAGATCGCCTCGGCGGTGCCGTCGGCCGTCTCGACAAGTACGCGGACGCGCAGACGGGCGCCGAGGTCCTCGCGGCCGATCCGATAGGTGGCGTCGTGCACATCGGGGATGGCGGCGAAGCCGGTCCCCGCGTCGCGCTCCCAGGTCCACATGGCATCGGCCGGGTCGGCCTCGACGAGCGACAGCGGCGTGGCGCTGAGCGTGCGGCCGACGATCGGCTCGCCGGCGATCTCCGGCGGTGCGGCGATCTCGGGCGTCGCGGCGGCCGGCGCGGCCAGGGCCAGCAGGGCCAGGCACGTGGCGAGCGGGGTCCTCATCGGCAGGTCAGGCTCGCGGAGCCGAGGCCGCAGCTGGCGCGGGGCGCGTCGACGACCGGAGCCGGCGTTGGAGTGGACGATGTGCGCGAGGCGGCCGGCGCGGGTGCGATCCGTGCGGCGCGGCGCGCCGGTGGCCGGACGCGATCGACCGGCGCGGCCCGGCCCAGGACGCCGGTGAGGGGCAGGACGCGGCTGACGGTCGGCCCGCCGTCGATCGGCTCGGCCGTCCGCGGGGGCGGCGTCTGCCCCTCGAGCCACGACGCGGCGATCACCGCTCCCGTCGCGCCCGCGAGGAGCAGCGCCGCGACGAGCCCACCCACCAACCGCCAGCGGATGGCGCGGCGCACGGCGCGGTCGCTGCGGTCGGCGAGACTGACGAGGACGCCCCCGCCGAGGCCGGCGGCGCGCCCGCGCTCGGCCACGCCGCGCCATTCGGGGCGCAGGCGGGACAGCGCCATCCACAGTCCGTTCGGGGAGCGGTTCGCCGCGCGGGCCGCGTCGACGTACGAGACCTCGCTGGCGACGAGCCGCAGGGCGTCGTGGACGTCGAGCCCGGTGCGCTCCGCGGTGATCGCCGCCGCCGCGTGCACCTCGCCGCGAAACCGCGCGAGGTCGACGGGGTCGCGTTCGACCGGTGCCGCCACGTCGTCGTCGAGCGGCTCGATCTCGACCGCCCGCCGGCGGGCCGTGTCGGTCCGCCAGGCCTCGCGCCGCACGGCGCCCTCCACCACGAGGTACGCGAACAGGCCCTCCACCCCGCTCGCGCGCAGGACGCGGGCGAGGTCGGAATCGACCGGATCCCACAGGCGCTCGGCCGCCTCCTCGAGCAGCAGCTGGCCGCGGCGATCAGCGGCCCCCTCGGCCGCGAGCGCCAGGGCCCGCAGGATCCCGTCGGCGACGGCGCGCGAGCGATCGTCGCGGGTCCGGACGGCGGTCGCCGGCACCGCGGATTCGAGCGCCAAGAGGACGGCCGGCCGCGAGCAGACGTCGCGGACGGCGTCCGCGCGCAGCGTCGGGACGATCGTCACGCTCATGACGGCCGAACGTAGTCCGGTTCGCCGCCGACGCGCGGGCGCGCGTGACCCGGATCACGCAGGCGGGATCACGATGTCGCCGAGCAGCTGCACCTCATGCTCGAGCGCCACGCCGAACTGCTCCTTGGCGCGCCGGCGCGCCTCGACCATCACCGCGACGACGTCCGCCGAGGTCGCGTCGTCGGCGTTCTCGATGAAGTTCGCGTGCTTCTCGGAGATCCGGGCGCCGCCGACGCGGTAGCCCTTCATGCCGCAGGCCTCGAGGATCTGGCCGCTCGTGCGGTCGCCGTCGGGGTTCTTGAAGACGCTCCCGAACGTACGCGCCTTGCGGGGCTGCGCCGCGCTGCGACGATCCTGCATCTCGCGGACGCGGGCGCGGATAGCGGTCGGCTCGTCGGCCGTCAGGCGGATTTCCGCGCCGGTCACGATCTCGCCGGGTGCGAGGTCCGAGTGCCGGTAGCGCATGCCGAGCGCCTCCGGCGTGGCCGTCCGCACGCCGTCCGCACTCGAGATCCGGGCGTGCACGAGGACGTCGCGCATCTCGCTGCCGTACGCCCCGGCGTTCATCCGCACGGCACCCCCGACCGTGCCGGGGATCGCGCACGCGAACTCGAAGCCCGCGAGGCCGGCGTCGCCGACCTTGCGCACGACCGCGGCCAGCGACGCGCCGCCGCCGAGGACCGCGCCGGTCTCGGTCACCTCGATCGCGGCGAGCGCTGCCTCGAGCCGCAGGACGAGCCCGTCGAAGCCCGTGTCCGCCGGCAGCAGGTTGGAGCCGAGGCCGATGACCGCGAGCGGCAGGCCGTCGGCGGCCGCCCAGCGCAGCATCGCCACGAGCGCGTCCTCGTCCTCGGGCTGGCCGAGGTAGCGCGCGGGACCGCCGGTGCCGATGGTCGTGAAGCGACTCAGCGGCACGTCGGCCGCCACGCCGTGCGGCAGCGCGCTCAATCGAGCACCGCCCGGGCGATCTGGTCGACGGGGCCGGCGCCGCAGCAGAGGATCAGGTCGCCGCTGCGCGCGATGCCGCGCAACTCGCGCGCGGCGGTCTTGGCGTCGGGCACGAAGACCGCGCTCGGCCCGACGAGTTCGGAGATGCGCATCGCGCTGGCCTCCGGGTCGGGTGTGCCGCGGGCGACGTACGTCTCGACGACGACGACGAGGTCGGCGGCGCGCAGCGCCTCGGCGAACTCGGCTTGGAAGGCCGTCGTTCGCC
>JAUMCA010000129.1:0-1800 GCA_032119475.1 Thermoleophilia bacterium
GAAGATGGTGGGCGGCAACGGACTCGCGCGCGCGGGCGACGGGACGCTCTACACGTCGGACACGCCCGCGAGCCAGATCGATCGCGTCTCGCCCGACGGCACCGTGAAGACGGCCTGGTGGCGAGGTGGGGGAGGGCCGAACGGTCTCGCCGTTTCCGCCGACGGCGCCACGCTCTACGCGAGTCTGTCGTCGACCTCCCGGATCGTCGCGATCGACACCGCGACCAAGGCCGTGCGCACCGTGCACCGCTTCGGCGGGGTGGCGCCCGTCCCCGACGGCATAGCGCTTGGCGACGGCGGCCAGCTCTACGTCGCCCTTTACTTCGCTGGCGAGATCCACCGGGTCGACCTCGCGACCGGCGCCGCCTGCCGCCTGGCACGCGGCCTCACGCTGCCGACGTCGGTTGCGCTGGCGCCAGAGGCCGGCGCCTTCGACCCAGCCAGCGCCTACGTCACGAGCAGCGGCGCCGTGAAGCGCATCGCCGGCGCGGTGCCGGCCGCGCCAGCCGCCCGGTAACCCCGGCGTAGGGTCGCGCGTCGAGTGCCCGTTTTGGGCGTTCGGGGCGCGTGGTTCGTTGGGGCGAGGCGCGAACCGCCTGCACCTGGCCCGCCCACCTCCTCGAATTACCAATCCCCGGTCTGCCCCGATACGCTGCGCGCGTGATTAATCGTCGGGGGACGCTCATCGCGTTGCTGGCCAGCCTCTTGGCTCCAGCAAGCGCTTACGCCGAGGTGCCGCGCACCGGCGACGTGCTGAGTCCGCGCAACGGCGCCGAGCTACTGGAGGCTGCAGACATTGCGTCGGCCGCGGCGCGCAACTACCCCGATCCGTACTTCACGATCCAGCTCGCTGAAGGGTCGTACGAGGTCGACCGCCCGGTCGTGCTGTCCTCGCCCAACCAGACGGCGCTCGTCGGCCCCGAAGAAGGCAGAGCGACCATCACCAACGTCGCGGGCACCCCCGGCACGCTGCTGCGCGTCACCTCGCAGACGTACGTCGGCCGCACCCGCGCCGACCACCCGCCGCGGATCAATCGCGTCGCGTTCCGCGTCACCGGCGACGTCCCCGACAACGCCGCCTACCCGCTGATCGAGCTGCAGTCCGGCGGATCGGCGACCGAGCTCGACGTCGTCGTCCCCGCGACCGCGCCGAAGGTGACCGCGGTACGGATGGTCCCCGCGCTCGGCACCTTCCAGAACAACGCCACGCACCCCGTCCTCATGAATTCGCGCGTGGAATCGGCCGCGACGCAGGCTCCGGCCGTGCGGCTCAGCCCCGGCGCCGAACTCGACGGCCTCGAGATCGAGGGCGGCGTGCCCTCGGTGGAGATCGCTGAGGACGTGACCGACGCCACGCCGGATCTCGTCACGATCGCGCGCACGAGCATTCTCGCGGGAGCCGCGCCCACGCCGGCGCTCGTCCGCGTGCGCTCCGCGGGCATCCTGCTGCGGCTCAACCTGATCAGCTCGATCCTCGACGCGGGCGACCAGGCCGTCCCGCTGCTCGACCTCACGGGCGGCTCGTCCGCCGGCGGCAAGCTCGGCGCCGACCTCTTCACCAACACCTTCACGGGCCCCGCGGGCAGCACGGCGATCGCAGTCGCGTCTGGCGCGGAGACGCAGCGCTCCACGGTCGGGATTCGCGGCCTGCTCTCGCTCGGCTCGGAGACGACCGTCAAGTGCACGCCCGGTGGCTCGACCAAGCCCGACGTGAAGCTCGTCGGCATCTACCGCGAAGGCGCCCACGCCGCCGGCACCGCCTGCGACCTCACCGAGACGCTCCGCCGCACCGGCGACCTG
>JAUMCA010000130.1:0-1874 GCA_032119475.1 Thermoleophilia bacterium
GCCCCGACCCACGCGTCCGCGCAGATGGTGGAGCTGCGCGAGGCCGAATCGATCGGCGTCCTCGACGACCATCACGGTCGCGTTCGGCACGTCGACGCCGACCTCGATCACCGTCGTCGCGACCAGCACGTCGATCTCCCCCGCGCCGAAGGCCTGCATGACGCGGTGACGATCCGCCGCGGGCATCTGCCCGTGGGCGCAGCCGACGCGGACCTCGCGCAGCGGTCCGTCGGCGAGCCGGGCGGCCTCCTCCTCCGCGGCGCGCGCCTCGACCTCCGGGTTCTCCTCGACCAGCGCGCACACGACGTACGCCTGATGCCCGCCGCGGACCTGCTCGACGATCCAGCGGTAGCCGTCCTCGCGCTTGGCCTCGGGGACGATGCTGGTCTTGACGGGCTTGCGCCCCGGGGGCATCTCGTCGATGACGCTGAGGTCGAGGTCGCCGAACGCGGTCAGCGCGAGCGAACGCGGGATCGGCGTGGCGGTCATGTGCAGGACGTGGGGCACCACGCTGCCGCCGGCCGACAGCTTGGCGCGCTGCGCGACGCCGAAGCGGTGCTGCTCGTCGACCACGAGCACGCGCAGGTCCGGGAACTCGGTGTGGAGCAGCGCGTGCGTGCCGATCGCGATCAGCGGCTGCCCCGCGTCGATGCGGGCGCGGCGCGCGCGACGCTCCTTCTCCGGGACGTCGCCGGACAGGTAGGCGATCTCGATGCCGAGCGGCTCGAGCAGGCGCTCGGCGCCGCGCAGGTGCTGGAGCGCGAGCACCTCGGTCGGCGCCATCAACGCCCCCTGGCCGCCCGCCTCGGCGGCACGCACGAGCGCGGCGAACGCGACGACCGTCTTGCCCGAGCCGACGTCGCCCTCGAGGAGGCGCTGCATCGGCTGCGTGCGATCGAGGTCGCGGTCGATCGCCTCGAGGGCCCGCTCCTGCGCGCCCGTCAGGGGAAACGGCAGCGCGGCGCGGAAGGCCCGGGCGAGATCACCGGGCTGGCCGAGGGCGCAAGCACCACCGCGGGCGTCCGAGGCCGCGCGGTGCTCGAGCAGGGCCAGCTGCAGCAGCAGGAGCTCCTCGTACGCGAGCCGCCTTCGCGCGCGGCGATAGGCCTCGAGGCGGCGCGGCTGATGCCCGGCCCGCAGCGCATCGCGGCGCAGCGGCAGGCGGTGGCGGACGCGCAGGTCGATCGGCAGGGGGTCGGGAACGCCGTCGATGCACGACTCCATCGCGCTCGCCACGAGGCCGCGGAGGACGGACGTCGAGATCTGCGCGGAGGCGTGGTACACCGGCACGAGGCCCGCGCCCGGCGTCTCGTCGTCGACGAGCTCGTGCGAGCGCACCGTCATCTCGGCGCCCCGCGCGCCGACCTTCAACGCGCCGCGGGCGACGAGCCGCATGCCCGGCTCCAGGGTGCGCGCCAGGTGCCGCTGGTTGAACCACGTGAGCGTCACCTCGCCCGTGTCGTCGCGGAGCCGCGTCTGCAGGATCCGCAGGCCGCGCCGGCGGGTCGGCCGCTCCGTGATGCCGCTGATCCGCCCGATCAGCGTCGCCTCCGGCTCGCCCTTCAGCACTGCCTCGGCGATCGTCGTCAGCGCCGACATGTCCTCGAAGCGGAACGGCAGCGCGTCGAGCAGGTCGCCCTGCGTCTCGAGTCCGAGCGCGCGCAGTGCGGCGATGCGCTTGACGGGTCCCTCAAGCGGCGCCTGGAGACGCGCGGGCGCGGGCGCGGTTCGCGACCGCGGACGCGGCCCGTCCGCGTCGACTCCGGGAAAGGGCGCCAGCACGCCCCCATTCTCGCGAACGGGCTCTCGGGCGGTGGGTGTCGCGAAGGGGTCAGACCGTTTCGCGACATCGCGTCGACGACACCGGCCGGGAT
>JAUMCA010000130.1:1884-2778 GCA_032119475.1 Thermoleophilia bacterium
GGATCAGCGCCGATGTCGCGAAACGGTCTGACCCCTTCGCGACACCCACCGCCCTGCCACACTCACCCCATGCCCCGCGCGATCGCCGTCGACTGGTCCGGCGCGGCGACGGGCGCGGAGCGGCGGATCTGGATCGCCGAGGCGGTGGACGGCGTCCTCGAGACACTCGAGGACGGCCGCTCGCGGGAGCAGGTGATCGCGTGGCTGTGCGAGCGGCGACCGGCGCTACCGGCGGCCGTCGTCGGCCTCGACTTCTCCTTCTCCTTTCCCACGTGGTTCCTCGGCGACGCCCCGATCCACGAGACGTGGGAGCGCGTCGAGCGCGAGGGCGAGCAGTGGCTGGCCGACTGCCCGCCGCCGTTCTGGGGTCGCCCCGGGCGCGGCCGCGGTGAGGAGCCGCAGTTCCGCGTCTGCGAGGAGGCGCTGCGCGTCGGCGCGATCGCCCCGAAGAGCACGTTCCAGATCGGCGGTGCCGGCGCGGTCGGCACGGGCTCGCTGCGCGGCATCCCCCACCTCCCCGTCCTGCGCGACGCCGGCTGGTCGATCTGGCCGTTCGACCCGCCGACCGCGCACGTCGTCGCGGAGATCTGGCCGCGCCTGCTGACCGGTCCGGTCGCCAAGTCGTCCTCCACCGCCCGTGCCTCCTGGCTGGCCACGCACGCGGCCGACCTCCCGCCCGACCTCGCGGCCCGTGCCGCGACCAGCGAGGACGCCTTCGACGCGGCAGCGAGCGCCCTCGTCCTGTCTCGCGCCGACCTCGCGGCCGCCCTCGCCGTCCGCCCTCCGGGCGACCCGCGCGAGGGCGCGATCCTGATGTCGGGTCGTGAATGAAAGGGGTCTGGCCCCTTTCATTCACCGAAGGCCCCACCCACATGAATGAAAGGGGCCAGACCC
>JAUMCA010000131.1:0-12667 GCA_032119475.1 Thermoleophilia bacterium
AGCATGTAGAGGTAGATGTCGGCGACGGTGAAGCGGTCGCCGATGCACCAGGTGCGGCCCGCGAGCTCGGCCTCGAGGTACTCGCCGTGCCGTGCCATCTGGACGAGCGCGCGCTCCCGGATCCCGGTCGTGCCGCTCTCGTCGGTCGTGAACCAGTCCGGCACGAACAGCGGGCCCCACGCGGTGTGCAGCGTGTTCGCGATCCACGTGACCCAGCGGTAGACCTCCGGGCGTCCCGGGTCGCCGATCAGCGGCAGGAGCCCCGCATCGGGGAAGCGGTCGCCGATGTGCAGCAGCACGGCCCCCGTCTCGTAGACCGACGCGTCGCCGTCGACGAGGGCGGGCACCCGCTTGAGCGGGTTCGCCCTGCCGAACGACGGATCGCGATCGCGGTCACGGGGGTGGACGTTCACGACGTCATAGGCGGCGCCGGCCTCCTCGAGCGCTGCGCGAGCGGCGAAGGACGATGAGCCGGTGATCTGGTACAGGTACATATGTACTTCAACCTATCAAAGCGCCATCGCCGCCCATCGGACGCCCCGGACCGCCGTGTGCTCGTACCATTCGGGACATGGAGGCCCTCCGCCAGCTGCCCGCGGTGGATCAGGTCGTGCACGCACCGGCCCTCGACGACCTGCGCGACGCGCTGGGGTCGGCCGGTCTGACGGCGCTCGCGCGCGTCGCGCTCGACGAGCGACGGCAGGCGCTCCTCGACGGCGCCGCGCCGGCCGACGACCGCGACGGGGAGATCGCCGCCATCGCGGCGCTCGTCCGCGCGCTCGACCGCCCCGGGCTCGCACCGGTCATCAACGCGACGGGCGTCGTCGTCCACACGAACCTCGGCCGGTCGCCGCTGCCGCCGGAGGCGGTCGCGGCCGTCACCCGCACCGCCGGCGGGTACGCCGACCTCGAGCTGGACCTCGGCACCGGCCAGCGCGGGAGCCGCCAGACGCACGTAGGACCGCTGATCGCCCGTCTGACCGGCGCGGAGGCGGGCATGGCGGTCAACAACGCCGCGGGCGCGCTCGTGCTGGTGCTCGCCGCGCTGGCCCGGGGGCGCGAGGTGGTCGTATCGCGCGGCGAGATGATCGAGATCGGCGATGGCTTCCGGCTGCCGACGATCATGGAGCAGGCCGGCGCGCGCCTCGTCGAGGTCGGCGCCACCAACCGCACGCGCCTCGAGGACTACGCGGAGGCGATCGGCCCGGACACCGCGCTGCTGCTGCGCGCCCACCCCTCGAACTACCGCGTCGTGGGCTTCACCGAGGCGGTGTCGACGGCCGACCTGGCCGCCCTCGGCCGCGAGCGCGGCATCCCCGTCGTCGACGACATCGGCTCGGGCCTGCTCCTCCCCGATCCGGACCTGCCCGGTGAGCCGGACGCCGTCGGGGCGATCGCGGCCGGCGCCGACGTGATCCTGTTCTCCGGAGACAAGCTGCTGGGCGGACCGCAGGCAGGGCTGATCGCCGGCCGGGCCGATCTCGTGCAGCGCATCGGCCGCGACCCGCTGGCGCGCGCGCTGCGCATCGACCGCCTCGGGGTCGCCGCGTTGCAGGCGACGCTCCGCCTGCACACGGACCCGGAGCGCGTGCGCCGGCTCGTGCCGACGCGGCGGATGATCGCGATGCCGGCCGGCGAGGTGCGACGCCGCGCCGAGGCGCTGGCCGAGGCCACCGGCGGAGCGGTCGTGGAGACGGCCGGGCGCATCGGGGGCGGCGCGCTGCCGACCGTCGACCTGCCGAGCTTCGCGTGCGCATTGCCGGACCAGGACGGCGCGCTGCACGCGGCGCTGCGGACCGGCGAGCCGGCGATCCTCGGGCGCCTGGAGGACGGCTGCCTCCTGCTCGACTGCCGCACCCTGCTCGACGACGCCGAGATCGACGTCATCGCCGCACGCGTCCGCGCCTGCCGATGACGCGCCACCTCGCGCTCGGCACCGCGGGCCACGTCGACCACGGCAAGACGACGCTCGTCCGCGCGCTGACCGGTGTCGACACGGACCGCCTCGAGGAGGAGAAGCGGCGCGGCATCTCGATCGTGCTCGGCTATGCGCGGCTGCCGCTGGGCGACGATCTCGACCTCAGCGTCGTCGACGTGCCCGGCCACGAGCGCTTCGTGCGCACGATGGTCGGCGGCGCCACCGGCATCGACCTCGCGCTCCTGTGCGTGGCGGCCGACGACGGCGTGATGCCGCAGACCGTCGAGCACCTCGCGATCCTCGGCCTCCTCGGCGTCCGGGCGGGCGTGGTGGCCCTGACGAAGGCGGACGTCGCCGACGCGTCGCGTCAGGCGGCGGTCGCGGATGAGGTGCGCGCGGCGTTGGCCGGGACGCCGCTCGCCGACGCGCCGATCGTCCCGGTGTCGGCCCAGGCCGGGACGGGGCTCGACGAGCTGCGCACGGCGCTGCGGGAGGCCGCCGCGGCGGTGCCGGACCGGCCCGCCACGGGGGTCGCCCGCCTTCCCGTCGACCGCGTCTTCGCGCTGCACGGGATCGGCACGGTCGTCACGGGCACGCTCTGGTCCGGCACCGTCGCGAGCGGCGACACGCTCGCCATCGCACCGACCGGATCCGCCGCCCGCGTGCGCTCGGTCGAGGTCCACGGGGTGCCCGTCGAGCGCGCCGCGGCCGGCAGTCGCGTCGCCGTGGCCCTCGTCGGCGCCGAACGCGACGACGTCCCGACCGGCGCCGTGCTGTGGGGCGGGCAACCGGCGACGCCGTCCTTCCGCGTCGACGCCGAGGTGACCGTGCTGCCCGAGGCCGCGCCGCTCGAACGCGGGACGCTCCTCGAGGTCCTGCACGGGACCGCCGTCGCGCCCGCCCGCGCCATCGTGCTCGGCGCGGACGCGATCGCGGCCGGGGCCACGGGACTCGTGCAGCTCCGCCTCGAACGCCCGCTCGCGACCCTGCGCGGGGACCGCGTCGTGCTGCGTCGGCTCGCGCCACCGGGCACCGTCGCCGGCGGCCGGGTGCTCGACCCGCAGCCGCGCCGCCACGCCGGCGGCGAGGCCGACCTCGCCCGGCTGGCGCTCTACCGCCAGGACGATCCGGCCGCCATCGCCCGCGCCGCGCTCACCACGGGCGCGCTGCGCGCCGAGGACCTCGCGGCCCGCGGCCTGCTCGACGCCGACGCGGCGGCGGCCGCGCTCGCGGCGCAGGACGGCGTGGTCGATCTGGACGGCTGGCACCTCTCCGCGAACCGCTTCGCGGCGATCCGGACGGCCCTGCGCGACCGCCTCGAGGCACGGCGCCGCGATCACCCGCGCGATCCGGGCCTCCCGCTCGAGGCGCTGCTGCGGCCGACGCCGTGGCGCGACGCCCTCGTGGACCGGCTCGTCGCGGAGGGTGCGGTGGCACGCGCCGGCGCGACGCTGCGGCTACCCGACGCGGAGGCGGTCGAGGACACCTCCGTCGCCGACGCGGCCGTGGCCGCGCTGGCCGCCGCGCCGTTCGCGACGCACCGGCAGGCCGACCTGGTGGCGGATCTCGGGCTCCCGGCGGACGACGGCTGGGCGGTGCTCGCCCTGCTCGACCGCACCGGACGCGTGGCCCGGCTGCCCGACGGCCTCGTCGTCCATCGCGACGCCTACGACCAGGCGGTGGCCATCGTCCGCGCGGCGTGCGCGGAGCACGGCGACGTCACGCTGGCGCAGCTGCGCGACGCGACGGCGTCATCGCGCAAGGTCTGCCAGGCGCTGCTCGAGCGGATGGACGCCGACGGCATCACCCGCCGCACGGGCGACACCCGGGTGCTGCGCCGCGGAGCGGCGTCCGCCTGAATCAGTGGCTGCCGCGACGGCCCGAGCGACGCGCCTCGAAGCCGGCGATGACCGCGAACAGGGCGATGATCAGCACGATCAGCCCGATGAAGAACTCGGTCACGTACTCGGGGTTCCCGCCCTCGGAGGCGAGCGCGGCCGCCGGCATCAGCAGCAGGGCCAGCAGGGAAAGCGGGATGAGCTTGCGGAGCATCGTCTACCTCGAGGAGCGGTTATTCGCCGCCGAAGCGTACCGGACAACCCCGTCAACCGGAGGGGGAAACGGCAATGGTCGGATATCCTGCCCGTTCCCGACGATAGGAGCCGATGTGGCGAAGGCGGCACAGTTCGAGAAGGGCAAGACGGTGGTGTTCGGACCTGAGGGGTTCGCGCGCGTCGAGGGCATCGGCGAGAAGGTCGTGCTCGGCAACAAGGTCACCGTCGTGGATCTGTTCGTCCTCGATTCGAAGATGAACGTCACCGTCCCGCTCGAGCGCGCCGTCGAGCGCGGCCTGCGCCACGTCACCAGCAAGTCGGCGGCCCAGAAGTCGCTCGAGCAGCTCGCGACGGACCTGCGCGAGCCGATTCCGTGGCACCGCGACGGCCGACTGCTCAAGGACCGCTTCGCCGAGGGCGACGTCGCCGGCATGGTCGAGGTGCTCGCATCGCTCGTCGACACCTCGCAGCAGCGCAAGCTCAACGACGGGCAGCGCGCCCTGATGGAGCGCGTCCGCAAGGCGTACTCGCGGGAGATCGGCGAGGCCCTCGCCCTCGACGAGGACGCGGTGGAGGCCAAGATCGACGCCGCGATCGCGACCCGCCTCGGCGAGGGATAGCCGTGGCGGCGCCCGCATCGCTCCCCTGGACCGGTGACGCGGACGCCGACCGGCTGATCGCCGGCGATCCGAACGCGCTCCTGATCGGCTTCGCGCTCGACCAGCAGGTGACGGTGCAGAAGGCGTTCGCCGGCCCGGCGACGCTGCGGGCCCGACTCGGGCACCTCGACCCGGCGCGGATCGCGGCGATGGACCCGGACGCCTTCCTCGCCGTCTGCCGCGAGACGCCCGCCGTGCACCGCTTCCCCGGCACCATGGCCACCCGCCTCCAGGATCTCTGTGGCGTCCTCGCGACCACCTACGGCGGCGACGCCTCGCGGGTCTGGACCGGCGCCGCGAGCGGCGCGGACCTCGCCGCGCGTCTGGGGGCGCTGCCCGGCATCGGCGAGATGAAGGTCCGCACCATCATGGCCCTCTTGGCGCGGCAGTACGGCGTCGACCTGCCGGGCCTGCGCGACCACCTCCCCGCGCACCGCACGCTCGGCGACGTGACCACGGCCGACGAGCTCGCCGACTACCAGGCCGCCAAGCGCGCGGCCAAGGCGGCGGCGAAGCGCAAGCCGGCGTAGGATCAGCCCATGGGCAAGGGCTACGCCGAGGGACCGGCGGTCGACGCCGCCGAGGAGGCGCGCGAGCGCATGGCCGAGGGGCCGGTCGCCAAGGCCGCGCCGAAGCGCCGCGCCGTTCTCGGCTGCACGGCGGACGACCCGACCCCGCACGTCATCGGCTGGGAGGACGAGGTCGACGCGGACGCCCTGTTCGCCTCCGGCGAGGCGTGGGGGCTGCGGGTCGTGGTGCTGGAAGATGCCGAGACGTGAATGAAAGGGGTCTGGCCCCTTTCATTCATCGGGCGACGAGACCGGGTGAATGAAAGGGGCCAGACCCCTTTCATTCACGCGAGCACCCAGGTCCCGCCCTCGATCACCGGCACCCGCGCCCCCTTCGCCGTGACGCCGACGACCTCGAGGTCGTCGGAGCCGATCATCACGTCGACGTGGATGCGACTCCGGTTGAGACCGCGGTCGCCGCGGATCGAGGGGTCGGGGATGCGGGTGGTGCCGTACGCCGAGCCGAGCGCGACGTGCGCGACCGCGTTCTCGTCGAGCAGGGTCATCCCGTACGTGCGGCCCGTCTGGCCGATGCGCGATGCGCGATCGACGAGGGCGATCTCGCCGAGCCGGCCCGCGCCGGCGTCACGGGCGAAGTAGGCCGCGAGGAAGTCGCGCTGACGGGCGCCCTTGGCCTCGACGCGGGTGAGGCGCCCGCCCTGGAACGCGGCGCGGATGCCCTCGATGTAGTGCCCCTCGAGCGACAGCGGGCGCGTGCAGGTGAAGTGCCCGTCGGCGACGCGGTAGTCGGGGCTCGCGAAGACCTCCTCCGTCGGCAGGTTGGCGCAATAGCGGCGCCCGTTCGGCGTCTTCATCTCCGCGGCGACGAAGCGCGTCTTCGGGGCGAGCCCGACCCGCAGATCGGTGCCGGGCGCGCGGAACTCCATCGCGGTGAAGCGCTTGCGCGTGACGGCCGCCGCGCGGCGCACGAGCAGATCGACGTGGGCCGCCCATGCACCGGGCGGATCCTTGGGCCCGATGCGGGTGAACGACAGGAGGTCCCGCGCCAGCGCGCGCAGCGCCTTGTCGACCGGCAGATGCGGGTAGACCTGCCGCGCCCAGCCCGGCTGCGGGTAGGCGACCACGCAGAAGCGGATCCGCCCGGCCGCCACGGCCTTCAGGTACACCTCGCGGCCGGGCACGCGCCCGCCGGTCTCGAGCGCGGCGCGGCGCGGGTCCAGCCCGGCCATCAGCCCCGGTTGCGCCTCCCCGGCGATCGACACGATCGCGGCGTCCATCGCCAGGAGTTCCTGCATGCGTCGGCGGTGCCACGTCGGCTGGAACGCGAGGTCGCCCTCGACGCGGCCGTGCGCGACCCGGGCGCGGCGAACCGCGGGATCCACGTGGAGGACGTCGACGAAGCGCGCGCCGGCGCGGTACGCGCTGGCGGTGATCGCCTCCGCGAACGGCGCGTGACCGGGCTCGCCGTGGACGGCGACCACGTCGCCGCGCCGCGTGCCGAGGCACGTCTCCACCACCGCGTCCGCGTAGCGACGGAGCTCCGCCGGGGTCATGATCGTCATGCGCGCACCGTACCCGTGGCGGCACCGGGCGCCGCATGGCTCCTGTACCCTCTGGACGTCGGACGACCCCGGACGGAGCAGCGTTGACGAAGGAAGAGAAGATCGAAGTCGAGGGAGAGGTGACGGAGTCGCTTCCCAACACCATGTTCCGCGTCATGCTCGACAACGGACACGAGGTGCTCGGCCACATCTCCGGTCGCATGCGGCGCCACTACATCCGCATCCTGCCGGGCGACCGCGTGAAGGTCGAGCTCAGCCCGTACGACCTCACCCGCGGCCGCATCACGTACCGCTACAAGTAGCGGCTCACCACTCGGTCGGCTCGCCGTCGGCGCCGGCGGTCGGCGACTCGAGCGTGACGGTCTTCGCGCGGGGCGCGCGCGTGCGCCGTCGCTTCGGCGCCGCCATCGCGTCCGACGAGAACGCACCGCCCTCGTCGTCGATGACCACGCGCCGTCGGCCGTCCGCCGTCACCTCCGCGGGCGCGGGCTCGGCGTCGACGGTCGCCTCGGCCGGTGCCGGCGCCGCCTCGGACTGATTGGCAGCCGGGTCGACCGCGGCCTTCGAGCGCCGCTTGCGGCGGGGCTTCGGCACCGGTGATTCCGCGCTCGACGGAACCGCGTCCGTCGCCGCGTCCTCGGCGACCACGGCGGCGTCGGACGCCGACGGATCGGAGACGGGCTCCGTCGATCCGGGAGCGAGGGCCTCGTCGCCGGGCTCCGTCGACTCGGGAGTCGAGTCGACCTCCTCCTCCCCGCGACGGCGCTTGCGCCGCCGGCGGCGCTTCTTGGGCTCCTCGTGCGCGGCCTCGTTCGGCAGCGCCCCGATCGCCGAGGGCAGCGGCGCGTCCTTGAGCGCCGCAGCCGACACGCGTGAGCGGGTCGGTCGCTTCACCCCGCGCGGCAGCGGCACGTTCGAGCCGAGCGCCGCGGCGAGGGCCTTGGGATCGGCGGACATGCGGATGCGGCCGTCCTCCAGGACGCGCTCGGCACCCGCGTCCGTGGTGCGGACGCAGGACAGGATCGCGGCGCCGACGTCGAGCGGCTGCTCCTCGGCGATGGCGACGACCGCTCGGGCCTGGACGCGGGCGTCGTCGCCGCCCTTGCCGGCGAGGCTGCGCACGAGGTCACGGCCGTTCTCGACGGCGCTCGCCACGCGCCGATGCTGGGCGTCGTGCGAGGCCGCGGCGAGCCGCCACGCCCAGGCGGAGACGTAGTGGTCCGACGCCTCGACGCAGCCGTCGCCGAGGGCGAGCAGGAGCGTACGGGCACCCTGCTGGCGGTCCTGGCGCCACGTCGGGGCCCGCTCGACGAGGCGGACCGCCTGCTCGAAGAGGTTGGTACCCGGACCCGTCTGCGCGAGGTCGCGCAGCGCCTCGAGGCGCAGCTGGCGGTGGCGGTTCTCGGCGGCGCATTTCGCGAAGAAGCGCAGGCGCGCGTCCCGCGGCACGGCGACCAGCACGCGGGCCAGCTTCTCGAGGTCCTTCGGCTGCGCGCGCTCGGCCGCGTGCTCGGCCCACAGCTCCTGCTCGTCGAGCGGCAGGCGGTCGACGGCGACGGTCTTCCAGTTGTCGCGGATCACCTGCGCACGGCGGGCGGGATCCGGGGTGACCGGCACCACCCACGGTGCCTCGCGGACCAGCGCCTTGGGCAGGCGCCGCCAGCGGCGACGGACGCGCGGCGGCCGCGGCGTCACGAGCGCGCCCGGCTGGAACGTGTCGACGTCGAGCAGCGAGTGGAGCGTGATCGTGCGATCGGTGTGCGGCGCCGCCGCCTCGGCGAAGTCGACGACGACGCCGGCCTCCTTGCGGCGGTGCAGCCGCATGACGCGGCCGACGCGCTGCTGGTAGACGCGACGGCTGGCCGTCGGCGCGAGGTGCATGCAGACGGTGGCGCGCGGTGCGTTCCAGCCCTCGGCGAGCAGCTGGGCGTTGACGAGCACGTTGACGTCGCCGCGCTCGTACGCCGCGAGCGTCTCGGCCAGCTCGCGCGGCGGCGTGCGGCCGGAGACCGCGGCGGCCTTGAGGCCGATGGCGCGCATCGCGGCGGCGACCCGCCCGGCGTGGTCGACGCCGGCGGCGTAGACGATGCCGGGCCGCTGCCCGAACATGTCGAGGTAGTACATCGCCGCGGCCATGTTGACCGCGTCGTGGTCCAGCACCTCGGCCAGCTGCTGCTGGTCGTAGTCGCCACCGACGATGCGGACGCGCTGCATCGACGCCCCGGGCGGCACGCGCACCGCGCGGAGCGGCGCGACGACGCCGCTGAGCACGGCCTCCCCGAGCGGGAAGTCGGCGATCTCCGCGGGGAAGACGTCGCCGACGTGCTTCTGCAGCAGCTGGTCCGTCGCGGTCATGCCGATGTACGTCGGCCACGAGACGCGTCGGATGGCGGCGGACGTGCGGTCGCCGAGCGCGGTGTGCGCCTCGTCGCAGAGGATCACGCCGTAGACGTCCTGCGACAGCCGGTCCGCGTTCTTGATGAACCACGCGTAGGTCTCGATCGTGATCGGCGGTACCGCCGGCGCCTTCGCCTTGCCGAGCACGGGCTCCCGCAGCCGGTGCGCGTAGCCCTGCTCCTTGAGGTCGCGCTCGAACTGGTCGACGAGCAGGCGCCGGTGCGTGAGGATCAGCACGCCGGTGATGCGCGCGGCGTCGACGAACGCGGCCGCGGCGACCGTCTTGCCGGAGGCCGTGGGGTGCTTGAAGCGGTAGCGCCGAGCCGCGCCCGGGTCGTCGATCTCCCCCGTCGCGTCCTCGTCGTCGTCCTCGTCGTCGTCCTCGTCGTCGGGGCGCGCGAGGTCGACGTGCGCCGTGCCCGGTTCCTCCGGCAGCGGCGGACCGTCGACGTCGTCGTCGTCGTCGTCCGCCTCGACGTCGGCCTCGTCGGACTCGCCGACGACGGCCTGGCTCTCGTCGGCGAGGCGCGGCGCATCGTCGTCGCCCGTCGCGTCGGCCTCGTCCTCGGTGCGCTCGAAGTCGCCGATCAGCGCCGCCAGCAGGCCGGCCAGGGCGTCCACCTGATGGGGACGCAGCGCGAGACCGGACTGCAGATGGGGCTCGTCCTCGGCCAGCATCCGCTGCAGGCCGAGCGGGAGGGAGTAGCGGCGGCGGTACTCCGGCGACGGACGATCGTGGCCGCCGGCCATCTCCTCGAGCGCGTCGACGTACGCACCGGCCCACAGCGTGCCGGTGCGGATGCGGCTGTCGTCGTCGGCGACCGACAGGATGCGCTCGCCGATCCAGGCCTCGACCTCGGCGAGCGACGGGCGCTCCACCATCTCGACGAACTCCTGGTGTGCCGGTGCGCCGGCGTCGGGCATGCGACCTCCATCGCCCCGGTGCGTGCACGGCGGAAGGCCGGCTGCCGGGACCTGCGGCGCCCATCGCGCCGTCAACGCCCGAAATGTAGCGCAGACGCGCACGGGAACGGCCGCCTCACGCCTGACTGCTACCCTCAGCCCATGCGATTCGCCTTCCACGGTACCGTCTCCGACAGCCTTGCCCCGTTCGCCGAGCGCCTGTCCGCCGCCCTCGAGGCACGGGGCTACGAGCGGGTCGAGGACCTCGCGACGGCGAATCTGGTCTGCAACTTCGTCGACCGCGGCAACGTGCGCCCGTACCGCCGCGAGAACAAGACGACGTTCTGCGCCGCGATCTACCAGGGCGAGGCGCCGCCGGCGGACTTCCAGGAGGCGATCAGCGACTACTACCCCGTGCTCGTGCGGGCGCTCTCGAACGTCTCCGTGCGCGTGGTGCCGGGCGTCGAGGCCCGCTTCGGGACGATGGAGCAGGGCAACTACGCGATCGCCGACGACGGCTCGGACGCCTTCTACGCGAACGTCGCCGAGCGGCTCGCGCCGCTGGCCGAGAGCCACCTGGTGATCGACAACGTCTGGAACCCCGACCTCGAGCCGGAGCTGTGGGACGGCGACGAGGTGACGGAGAGCCTGACGCGGGCCGGCCAGCGCCTCGACGCGCTCGACCTGCTGCCCGCCCCGTTCCCGATCCAGGACTACCTCGAGAAGCGCGACCTCGACCACGTCATGCGGCTGTACTCGATCGGCGGCCTGTCGTACGGCAACCTGTCGGCCCGCAAGGATGCCACCCGCTTCTGGATGAGCGCGTCCGGCGTGGACAAGTCGAATCTGCAGGAGATCGGCCGCGACATGCTGCTGGTCACCGACTACGACGAGGCCAAGCAGGCGATGGTGATGTCGGTGCCCCCCGGAATCGAGCCGCGTCGCGTCTCCGTCGACGCGATCGAGCACTGGAAGATCTACATGGAGCACCCGAGCGTGGGCGCGATCATCCACGTGCACGCGTGGGTCGACGGCGTCGACGCCACCGAGATCAACTACCCGTGCGGCACGGCGGAGCTCGCCGACGCCGTCGCGGACCTCGTCCGCGTCCAGCCCGATCCCGGCCACGCGATCATCGGCCTCAAGAACCACGGCCTGACGATCACCGGCGAGTCGCTGGAGGAGATCTTCGACCGCGTCGAGCCGCACATCCTCCGCCAGATCCCGATGTCGTGAGCATGCGCCGCGGCGCCGCGCTGGCGTTGGCGGTCGCGGCGTGCGGGCTGGCGACGCTCGCGTCGGCGTCCACCGTCCGGGCGGCGCAGGCGATCGGCACGACGGCCCACCCCTGGACGATCGAGGTCTTCGAGCTGCGCGGCGATCAGACGGGCGGGCTGGTCGTCCAGTTCCGGGGGCTGGACGGATCGCAGCAGGTGGTCACCGTGAACGTGACCGAGCCCGATAGCCAGAAGGCGACGCTGCGCTATGTGCCGGGCCTTCCCGCGACGACACGGCGGTGCCGCACGATGTACCCGACCACCATCCCGCCGTCGGTGGACGACGGGCTCAACGCCCTGCGGTGCGACGTGGTCCACGACAAGGGCTTCACGGCCACCTGGCTCGTCCAGGCGTTCTCGAAGAAGGTCCCGGACTTCGGCGGCAACGTCGACGCATCGGGCAGCGACGTCTACGTCTCGATCTGGCAGAACCTGCCGACGCTGCCCGGTGGCAGGACGTGGGCCCACGCGGGCGCGGGCATCACGACGCCGGACTTCGAGCTGCCTCCCCTCGGCGTGCAGGATTTCGACGGGTTCCCCCAGCTGCTCGCGTACCCGCGCTGGTCGAAGTTCAGCCCCGGCGGCTACGCGGGCTACCTGCAGGGCAGGCACTTCCCGCTGCTCTTCGGCTCCCTGACGATGAGCGGGATCGGCGTCTACGGACCCGGCAACGCCTACGGCGCCCCGACGACCTCGTACGGGCGCAACGTCTACATCGACACCTTCAACTCCGACTACGGCAAGGGCTGGCGCCGCATCATGGGCGTGCTCACGCAGCCGCCGAACGGCAGCTGGTGCTACGAGCTCGGCCCGAAGGGCGCCTCCGGTGGGAAGACGGGATTCTCGACGGCCAACCGCTACCGCCTGACCGCGATCGGCCCCGGCCTCTATCCCGTCGTCCGCGTCGAGACGACGAACCCGCCCTTCGACTTCGGCGGTCCGACGTACGACCCGAAGGTCGACAAGTGGGGGTACGGGTTCTCCGACGGGCAGGCGCAGGCGCTGAGGAACCAGATGGCGATGATCGGCCCGGGCTACGCCACGAAGCCGAAGGGCAAGGGCAGCACGGACTGCGGCGCCACGCTGCGCCAGCTGCCGCAGCCGTTCTAGCGGCTACCGCGCGTGTCGCGAAGGGGTCAGACCGAAACGCGACACGCACCAGCCACAGGCGACGCCGTGGTGACTGCGCGAGCGTGTCGCGAAGGGGTCAGACCGAAACGCGACACGCACCAGCCACAGGCGACGCCGTGGTGACTGCGCGAGCGTGTCGCGAAGGGGTCAGACCGAAACGCGACACGCACCAGCCACAGGCGACGCCGTGGTGACTGCGCGAGCGTGTCGCGTTTCGGTCTGACCCCTTCGCGACA
>JAUMCA010000132.1:0-5994 GCA_032119475.1 Thermoleophilia bacterium
ACGCGCACCTCCCGGGCGACGCGGAGGAGCGCCTGTGGGGCGCCCACGCGCTGGCGGGGACGCCCGGTGCCCAGGTGGTCCCCGAACTGGCGCCGCACCCCGGCGACGCCGTCTTCGCGAAGCGCTGGTACTCGGGATTCCACGAGACCGGCCTCGGCACGTACCTGCGCCAGCACGGCGTCGACACGGTGATCCTCACCGGCCAGCACGCGCACATCTGCGTGCAGCACACAGCGGGCGACGCGTTCATCGAGGGCTTCCGCGTGATCCTCGCGCGCGATGGCATCACCGCCTTCACGCCGGCGGACGAGGACGCGGGCATCGGCTACATGGAGCGCATGTACGGCGCCGAGACCCACGGCGTCGACGAGATCCTCGCCGCGTCGGTCACCGCCGCGGTCTAGCGCCGTGCCGGTCGTCGTCGTCGGCTCGGTCAACGTCGACTACGTCGTCCGCCTGCCGCGCCTGCCGCACCCCGGCGAGACGGTCTCCGGTGGGACGTTCGCGCGCCACGGCGGCGGCAAGGGCGCGAACCAGGCTGTCGCCGCGGCACGCGCCGGTGCGCCGACGAGCCTCGTCGGGGCGATCGGGGCCGACGCGGACGGCGCGGCGTCGCGGGCCGAGCTCGACGCCGCGGGCGTCGACACGTCGCGCGTCGCGGTGCTGGACGACGTGCCGACCGGCGTGGCGCTGATCGTCGTCGATGCGGAGGGGCGCAATCAGATCAGCGTCGCACCGGGCGCCAACGCGCTGCTGTCGGGGCTTCCGGACGGCGCGCTGAACGGTCCCGCGGGCGTCGTGCTGCTGTCGTTCGAGGTGCCCGACGCGGTGCTCTGCGACGCCGCCGAGGCCGCGGTCGCCGCGGGCTGGCAGGTCGTCGTCAACCCGGCGCCCCAGCGTCCGCTCCCGCCCCGCCTCGCCGCCTGCCGTCCCGTGCTCGTCCCGAACGAGCACGAGGCCGTCGCCCTCGGCTATCGGGTGGATCCGGTGGAGGCCGGCGTGGCGCTGGCGCGTGACGTGGGGGCGCCGGTGATCGTGACGCTCGGGGCCGCCGGCGCGGCGCTCATCACCGCGGACGGCGTCGTGCGCGTACCGGCGCCGGACGTCGACGTCGTCGACACGACCGGCGCCGGGGATGCGCTGTGCGGCACCCTCGCCGCGCGTCTGGCGTCCGGTGACGAATTGGAGGTCGCCCTCCTCGCCGCCGTGGCCGCCGCGTCGGACAGCACGACGCGGCAGGGCGCTAGGTGACGGTGATCGTCTCGACGCGCGCGCTGCGGATCCCGTAGCCGCGGGCGTTCCACTCGGTCTCCAGCGGCTGCGCGTCGCCTTCGCGGTCGCGGGCGCGGGCGCGCACCGCGTGCGTTCCCGGGTCGAGCGCCACCGTCAGCGAGAACCGCGTCGGCGCGTGCACGCCCGGGCCGGGATCGATCCGCGCCGCCGTCCACTCGCCGTCATCGACCTGCACGTCGACGCCGGCGACGCCGCGGGTGCCGCCCCAGGCGACCCCCTCGATGGCCACGTCGCCTGCGGGCACCGGCGCCGGCGGCGGCACGATCAGCGCGTTGACGGGCAAGGCAGTCAGCTCCTCGCCGGGGCCGTCGTCGCCGGGACGGGCGAGACGGTAGTCGACGGCCTGGAAGAAGCCGTCGAACGGCGCGGCGGTGAACTCGATGCGCTGGAGCCACTTGACCGACGCGACTGCGTACCAGCCGGGGACGATCGCCCGCACCGGCGCTCCATGCTCGGGCTCGAGCGCACGGCCGTTCATCTCCCAGGCCAGCAGGATCTCCCGCACCACGGGGTCGCGCAGCGGCACGGCGCGCGCGAACGGCTCCGGCGCGTCGCGTCCCTCCACGGCGCCGTGGTCGGCGCCCACGAAGACCAGGTGGGTTGCCTCGGGGAGCGGCTTGACGACGTCGAGCAGGTCGACCAGCTGACCGCCCGCCCAGCGGGCGTGCCCGACGGCGCCGACATCCCACGGAACGCCGGCTGGCATCGGATCGAGCTCCGCGCGGCGGTGGCCGGCGCACTCGAGCGTCACGTGCGTGGAACGGTGGGACAGCTTCCGCAGGTCGGGCATCGTCCACCGGATCGGCCGCCGCACGAGCCCCGTGACCTCGAAGACGAAGGGTTGCGCGATCACCGGGACGCCGAAGTGCGAGCGGGTGAAGTGCGCCCCCGCCGTGACGGTGTCCCCGAGGAGGGCGGACAGCGGCGTGGCGCGGCAGTCCGGCCTGAGCTCAGGGGAGATGTGTTCCGCCATCAGGTGAATCGTTACACAACGTTGAGCACCGCCCTCAGGCGTCGGTCGGGCGGTCGATCACGAACGTCGTCAGGCCGCGGCCGGCCTCGATCTCCTGGAGGTCGCGCTCCGCCGTCTCGAGGTACGCGCGCAGCGCCTGCTCGAGGCCCTTGCCCTCGCGCAGGAGGCGAATCGTCTCCTCGACGCTGAGTTCGGCCTCGCCGAGGCGCTCGGCGATCTCCTCGAGGCGCGCAAGGCCCTTCTCGAAGGTGACGTGCTGGGGTTCGGTCATGCGTCGGGCTCCGTCTCGTCCGGGTGCACGGCGTCGATGCTGGCATCGAGGACGCCGCCCTTCAACTGGATGGTGATCCGCTCGCCGGCGGCGAGGGCGCCGACGTCGTGGACGATCGCGCCGCCGGGAAGGCGCACCAGCGCGAAGCCGCGCTCGCGCCAGTCGCGGGCGCGGATCAGCCGCTGGGCGCCGGACAGCTGCGCGTGGCCGAGGGTCAACCGGTGCGCGAGCGCCGTGGCGGAGGCCTCCAAGCCGGCGCGCGTGCCGTCCAGGTGCTCGGGTCGCGGCAGGGCGGTGAGCGCCGTGCGCAGCGCATCGGCGCCGTCGCGCAGACGGAGGTCGATGGCGGACGTCGCGGTGCCGACCCGGTGGTCGAGGGTGCGTCCGGCCAGCGTCACGCGGCTGGTGCGACTGCCGATCACGGCCTCGCCCGCGGGCCGCATCGCCGAGCGATCGATGCGGGCAGCCGTGTCCCGCAGCTGCCCGTACGCGAGGCCCGCGCCGATCTCGACGGCGTGCCCGATCCGGGTCCGCAGCTCCTCGGCGCTCGGCACGACCAGCTCCGCGGCTCGACCCGGGACGTCGGCGCAGGCGGCTGCGACGTGGTCGCAGTTGGGGCGCTGGCGGGTGTGGCCGATCGAGGTCACGACGGGCGTGGACAGCGCGGCGATCGCGCGGCACAGGCGCTCGTCGGAGAACGGGAGGAGGTCCTCGACGCTGCCGCCCCCGCGGGCGAGGACGATCACCTCGACCGCGGGGTCGGCGTCGAGCGTGCCCAGGGCGTCGACGAGGCTCGCCACGGCGTGGACGCCCTGCACGAGGGCGTGGCAGACGCTGATGCGCGCTGGCGGGTAGCGGTCCCAGATCGCGCGCAGCACGTCTGCCTCCGCGTCGGATCCGCGACCGGTGACGAGCCCGATGCGGCGCGGATGCCGGGGCAGGGGCGGCTTGCGCGCGGCGTCCGTGAGGCCGTCGGCGATCAGCCGCGTCAGCGTCTCCTCCACGCGCCGGAGGAGCTCGCCCTCGCCGGCCGCGCGGATGGCGTTGACCTCGAGCGAGATGGACCCGCCCTTGGGGTACGTGCGGACACGCGAGAACCGCGCCTGAATCAGCTGCCCCGGCTCGGGCAGGGTCGTGATCCGGTCCGCGTGCTCCTTCCAGATGACGCAGGCGACCTTGGCCTCGTCGTCCGCGAGGTCCATGTAGATATGCCCGGACGGCGCGCGCTTGCACGCCTGGACCTCGCCCTCCACGACGCCGCCGCCGAGCTCGGCGAGACTCCCGCCGATGCGCCGCCAGATCGCGCTCGGCGACTGGGCGACCGCCTCGACGGGACGCTGGCTCACGCGGCTAGGAGACCTCCTCGACGGCCTCGGCGATCGTGGCGGCCTCGGGGACGCTGCCCGTCAGCACCTTCTCGCCGCCGGGCCCCTTGATCACGAACGACGGCGTGCCGCCGAAGCCCTGCTGGGCCGCGATCACCTGGACGTCCTGGATCTCCGGGCTCCACAGCGCCTCGTCCTGGCGGTCCTTCTGGAATGCCGCCATATCGAGGCCGAGGGCCTTGGCGATGCCGTCGACGTACGCGTCGGTCGCGTAGTCCTCGGCCTCGTTCTGCTGGTTGATGTACCAGAGGTCCTGGTACTCGAACAGCCTGTTCTGCTGCTGCGCGGCGATGGCGGCCTGCGCGGCGCGCACGGAGTCGTCGCCGAGGATGGGCCAGAGGCGGAACTCGTACTTCGCCTTGCCCGTCTTGATGGCGTCGTCGATCACGGTGGGCAGCTGGTCGATCGCGAACGACTGACAGGCGGGGCAGCGGAGGTCCGCGTACTCGGTGATGGTCACGGGTGCGTCCGGCTGCCCCAGGATGGCACCGGTCTGCGGGATGCCGGCGAAGCGCTGCTCGACCTCGGCCACGCCGTTCAGCTTGCCGGCCTCCACGGCGGCGGCGTCCGCGCCCTGCGACGACTCGCCACCGCGCTGGGACAGGAACACGAGGACGCCGGCGATGGCGATCGCGACGGCGCCGGCGGCGACGAGGGTGATCCAGAGGCTGCGCCGGGACCCCCCGCTGGCAGCGGGCTTCTTCTTCGGCGGCGGCGGGGTCTTCTTCTTCGCGGTGTCGGCCATCTCGGTCCTCGTGGTCGGTTCCGGCCGCATCCTAGCGGCCGGAGGCGCCATCGGCAGTTGCCGGTCGGTTACCCGCCTCGGCACGCTCCCGCCACCCGACCGGCGCGACGCTACGGTCGGAGCAGAAGCGGTTCGGGGTTGAGGCCACGCGGGTCGAGGTGGCCCGCGCCGACGGCCTCGCCACCGGCGATCAGCGCGGCGCGCACCTCCGCCGGCGCCTTGCCGGGATTGGCGGCGATGTACACGCTCGCCGCGCCGGCCACATGCGGGCTCGCCATGGACGTGCCGGAGATCGTCGCGAAGCCGTTCTTCAGCCAGGTCGAGAGGATGCACGCGCCGGGCGCCGCCAGCATGTGCGCCCGGTCGGCTGTCGCGGTGGCGTAGTTCGAGAACGACGCGAACGTGTCGTCTGCGCCGTAGTTCGCGCAGGTCGGGGAGCCGGCACCGCCGGCCGCGCCGTCGTAGTCGCCCAGCGCGGAGACCGTGATCACCTCGTCGTACGCAGCAGGCACGGCGTTCGCCACGTTGCCCCCGTTGTTGCCGGCAGCCACGACCACCGTCACGCCGGCCGCCACCGCCCCGCAGATCGCCCGGTGCAGCGCGTCGCCGGTCGCCGCGCCGCAGGATCCGCCGTCGCTGCCGCCGCCGCCGAGGCTGAGGTTCGCGACCTTGATCGCCGCGGCGTTGCGGGCGACGTAGTCGAGGCCGCAGATCACGCTCGACCAGGTGCCGGAGCCCGAGCGGTCGAGCACGCGCACGGCCCAGAGCGGCGCGCCGGGCGCGACGCCCACCACGCCGGCGCTGTCGGAGCGCGCCGCGATCGTGCCGGCGACGTGCGTGCCATGGCCGTTGGCATCGGACCAGGCCTTGGCCGCCCCGCTGGCGCAGTTGACGCCGGCGCGGATATTCAGGTCGGGGTGCTTGGCGATGCCGGTGTCGAGCACGGCAACGCCGGGGAAGGCGGTCAGCGGGCTGGCGCCGCCGATGCGCTGCACGCCCGTGGGCACCGTCCGGGCGGCCTGCCGGACCGTGGCATACGCGCGAACCGTGCGATCCGGCGAGACGAAGGCGACGGCCGGATCGGCCTCGAGTGCGCGCCGCTCCGCGAGGGTCAGCCGGCCAGCCCAACCACGGATCACGCGCGAGAAGATGCGGTCCGGTGTGCGCCCCGTCGTCGCCTGCGCCTGGGCCACGGCGCGTGCGCCGACGTCATCGGTGCCGTTGCGGAACACGACGATGCTGGGGTACGCCCGCGGCGCGTCGCCGGCGTCGGCACCGGTCGCGGTGGTCGGCCGCGTCGGCTTCGTCTGATTCTGGACCGGCTTCT
>JAUMCA010000132.1:6004-13287 GCA_032119475.1 Thermoleophilia bacterium
CTGGCGCCCGCCGCACCGCCCGCGGCCGGGCGATCGCCGCCCTGGCCGCTCGGGCCGCCCGCGGCGCCGTTCCCGTTCGCCGCGCCGCTGCTCCCGGTGCCGTTTCCGTTCCCGCTCCCGCTTCCGTTCCCGTTCCCGTTCCCGTTCCCGCTTCCGTTCGCGTCCGCGCTTCCGTTGCCCGGGCCGGCCCCGCCGCTGTTCGATCCGCCCGTCGCGCCGTTGCCGTTCGCGTTGCCGTTCGCATTGCCGGTGGTGGAACCGCCGCTGCCACCGGTCTGTGCGCCGTTGCCGCCGTTGCCGCTAGTGCCGTTGTTGCCGCTGCCGGCTCCGGCCGGACGGTTCTTCGGCGTGACCGCGTCGGCGAAGGTCGTCCCACCGAGCGCGATGATCGCGAGGCACGCGGTCACGAGGATCGGCAGGCGGATGGTCATCCTCATCATCGTACTGCCGTTGGCGCCGCGGGGTCGGCCAGCGGGCTCAGGCGACGGTGACGCCGTCGCAGAGGTAGACGTCCTGGATCGCGTGCAGGAGGGCGATGCCCTCGGCCCGCGGCCGTTGGAACGCCTTGCGGCCCGAGATCATCCCCATGCCGCCTGCGCGCTTGTTCACGACGGCGGTGAAGACCGCGTCGTGGAGGTCGTTGTCGCCCGACGCGCCGCCCGAGTTGATCAGGCCGGCCCGGCCCATGTAGCAGCCGGCGACCTGGTACCGCGTGAGGTCGATCGGGTGGTCCGACATGAGGTCCTCGTAGACCCGCTTGTCGGTCTTGCCGAACTTCAGGTCGAGGAAGCCGGGGGCCGCGGTCTCCGGCGCCTTCTGCTTGATGATGTCGGCCTTGATCGTCACGCCGAGGTGGTTGGCCTGGCTCGTGAGGTCGGCGGCGACGTGGTAGTCCGGGCCACCGTCCTTCGACGAGAACGCGCCGTTGCGCAGGTAGCACCAGAGGACGGTCGCCATGCCGAGCTCGTGCGCGGCCTGGAAGGCGTCCGACACCTCCTGGATCTGCCGCTTCGACTCCTCCGAGCCGAAGTAGATCGTCGCGCCGACGCTCGTCGCGCCCATCTCGTACGCCTGTTGGATCGAGGCGAACATGATCTGGTCGTAGCCGTTCGGGTAGCTCAGGAACTCGTTGTGGTTGACCTTGAGCATGAACGGGATGCGGTGGGCGTACTTGCGCGAGACCGCCCCGAGCACGCCGAGCGTGGAGGCGACGGCGTTGCAGCCGCCCTCGATGGCGAGCTCGACGATGTTGGCGGGGTCGAAGTAATCCGGGTTCTTCGCGAACGACGCCCCGGCGGAGTGCTCGATGCCCTGGTCGACGGGGAGGATCGACAGGTAGCCCGTGCCGGCGAGACGGCCGTGGCCGTACATCTGCTGGAGGCTCTTGAGCACCGGGACCGGGCGATCGGAGTCGCGGACGACGCGGTTGATGAAGTCCGGGCCGGGCAGGTGCAGCCGGTCCTGCGCGATCGTCGAGCAGGTGTGCCCGAGGAGATAGTCGGCCTTGTCGCCGAGGATCTCGGTGATGCCGTCGATGCCCATCCCAGCCACAGTCATTCCCTCCGAAAACGGTTGCCCGGCACTGTAGCCGGATCCGTCACGGCGTCAGGCGAAGAACGTGTCGTCGTGCCGGTACGGCGGCGCGCAGCAGCACAGCAGGCGCAGATCCGCGTGCGCGGTGATCTGGTGCCAGGCACCCGGCGGGATCAGGATCGCGTCGCCGGGGGCGACCTCGCGCTCCTCGCCGTCGATCTCCATGCGCGCGGCGCCCTCGAGGATGAAGTAGATCTCCTCGGCGACGCGGTGGTAGTGGCGCACGGTCGCCTCGCCGCCCGCGATCGAGGCCTCGGCGAGGCTCTGATTGCGCGTCGGCGCGTGCACGACGTTGAGCAGCTCGCGAATCGTGGATCCGTCCGCGGTCGTGAACGGCTCGGCGTCGCGGTCGAGGTTGCGGATCTGCATCAGTCCTCCTGGTGGGTTCGGCTGAGGGCGACACGCGCCGCGCCGCGGAGGGCGCAGCGGTCGTCGACGATGACGCGCACGGGCATGCGCTCGAGCAGCGGGCGATAGCGGCCCTTGCGGTGGAAGGCGGCGAGGAAGCGGCCGTCGCGCAGCAGCGGCAGGATGCGCGGGGCGATGCCGCCGCCGATGTAGATGCCGCCGGTCGCGAGCAGGACGAGCGCGTAGTTGGCGACCATCGAGCCGTAGCCCTCGACGAGGATCTCCATGGTCCGCACCGCGCTCGGGTCGTCACCGGCGAGGGCCCGCTCGGCGATCGCGGCAGCGGGGTCGCCGATCCGGATCGCCTCCTGCAGGACCGGCGTGGCCTCGGCGCGCCCGGTCTCCACGAGGAACGCCCAGATGAGCGGTATGCCGGGTCCGGAGATGATCCGCTCCGCGCTGACGTGGCCCCACGCGGGATGCCGCGCGCGGACCCAGGTGAGCAGCGCGCCGGTTTCGTCGTCGACGGGGGCGTAGTCCACGTGTCCGCCCTCGCCCGCGAACGGCTGCCAGTGTCCCGGCGCGATGCGCACCATCCCCGCCACGCCGAAGCCGGTGCCGGCCGAGCAGACGACGCGGTTCCCGTCGGTCCCGAGCCCGTCCGGCTGCAGCTCGACGAGCTGGTCGGCGGGTACCTCGTCGACGCCCCATGCGTTCGCGAGCAGGTCGTTGAGCAGTACGGCGCCGTCGTGGCCGATCGCGTCCCGGACCTCGGCCTCCGCGACCGGCCACGGGAGGTTGACGGGATCGGCGCGGCCGTCGACGACCGGGGCGGCGACCCCGAGCGCCGCGAGGCGGACGGGTCCCGGGTGCTCGTCGAGATAGCGGCGCACGAGCGCGCCGAGCGACGCGGAGCCGGCGACCGGGTAGTCCACCGCGTCGTGGAGCACGACCCGGCCCGCCTGGAGCGTGGCGCGCGCGAAGCGCGCGTGCGTGCCGCCGATGTCCGCGGCGACGGCCGTCGCGGTGTCGCTCACGCGACGATGGCCACCCGGTCCATCGACTGCAGGGCGTCCTCGTAGCCCGGCAGGGGGGAGTAGACGGTGTCGAGGGCCTCCATCAGCGGTGCTCCGAGGGCAGGCGGCATATGGCCGGGATCGATCCGGAGGCCGGCGATGGTGATCGATTCGATCGGCTCCGTCCCGGCTCCCGGTCGCAGGGTGACGTTGATCTCGGCGCGGGCGGCGATCCACGCCGCCACGAGCACGGTCGACGGCAGGTGCGCCTGTCCGACGACCTCGCCGGACGGCATGAACGCGAGGGCGCCCTGCGCGGTCTCGTCCTCGAACGCGGCCGCGATGCGGGCCCGCCAGTGCGCGTTGCGCAGCCAGGCCAGGTCGCGGCACGGATGTTCGAGCGCCGTCTCGTGCGCGTACATGAGCGCTCGCACGGGGTCGGGATCGAGATCGCTGTCGAACACGGTGACGTGGGCCACCTCGGCGAGGGCCCGGTCGACGTCGTCGTGCTCGTAGCCGGGAAGCCACGCGACGGTCGGGATGCCGCGGGCGAGGAGCGGTGCGATCAGGGAGTCCGCGTGGGCCAGGCGATCCGCGTTTCCGCGAAGCGTCACGTCCTCCATCAGCAGGTGCATCTGCGTACCGCCCACGTCGAGCAGCCGCACGCCGACCTCGGCGTCGAGTCGGTCATCGGCGTGGCGGACGAGGCGGATCATCCGCGCCGGGTGGACGGTCCGGCGCCCGCCCGCGCGCACGGTCCGCGGCACGTGCGCGTTCGGGCTGACCAGCAGGTTCAACGTGCGCAGGGACAGCAGCGCGCCGTGCTGGCGGTCGGCCTCGAGCAGCAGGCGCCGCAGGTTGTCGGCGACGACGTCGGTCGACGTGTCGCGCGCCGACCAGTGCAGGCCCTCGCGCAGTTCGGGGGACGCGTCGGCGCTCACAGGCGCCGCCACTTGCGCCCGTCGTCGCGGATCAGCGCCTCGGCGGACGCCGGTCCGGGCGTACCGGCCTCGTAGCGCTCCAGCGGCACGTCGCCGGTCTCCCACGAGGCGATCACCGGATCGACGACGCGCCATGCCTCCTCGACCTCATCGGCGCGGGTGAACAGCGTCGCGTCGCCGCGCATGGCGTCCAGCAGCAGGCGCTCGTAGGCCTCCGGGGTCTCGCGCGTGAACGTCTCCCCGTAGAGGAAGTCCATGCGGACGGGCCGCAGCTGCGTCTCGGCGCCGGGCGCCTTCGCCTCGATGCGCAGGGACGCGCCCTCGTTCGGCTGGATCGAGAGGGTCAGCAGGTTCGGGCGGATGCTCTCCGCGACGCGCGGGTCGGAGAACGGCTTGTGCGGCACAGGACGGAAGGCGATGGTGATCTCCGTCGAGCGGCGCGGCATCCGCTTGCCGGCGCGGACGTAGAACGGCGTCCCCGCCCAGCGCCAGTTGTTGACCTCGAGCTTGAGCGCCGCCAACGTGTCCGTGGTCGAATCCGCCGGGACGTCCGGTTCCTCGAGGTAGCCGGGCACGGGTCCCCCGTCGACGTGCCCCGCGCCGTACTGGCCGCGCGCGGAGCGCACGCAGCGGATGGAGCGGAGCACCTTCTCCTTCTCGTCCCGGATCTCGTCCGCGCTGAACGTCGTCGGCGGCTCCATGGCGGTCAGGGCGACGAGCTGCATGACGTGGTTCTGGATGACGTCGCGGATCGCACCCGACTGGTCGTAGTAGCCGGCCCGGCTGCCGACGCCGATGTCCTCGGCCGCGGTGATCTGGACGTGGTCGATGTAGCGGCGGTTCCAGAGCGGCTCGAAGATGCCGTTCGCGAACCGGAAGACGAGTAGGTTCTGGACCGTCTCCTTGCCGAGGTAGTGGTCGAGGCGGAGGATCTGCGCCTCGTCGAAGGCTGCGGTGACGTCGGCGTTGAGCGCCTCCGCCGACGCGAGATCGTGGCCGAACGGCTTCTCGATCATCAGGACCGACGGCGGTTCGGCACCCCGCGCCAAGCCGGCGTCGTGCAGGGACTGCGCGATCGGTCCGAAGAACCGCGGTGCCACCGCGAGGTAGAAGAGCCGTCGCGTCGATCCGCCCAGCGCCCCGTCGCCGTCCGCGAGGTTCGCGGCGATCTTCGGGTAGAGGCCGGCGTCGTTGATGTCCCCGCGGATCCAGTCGACGCGCTGCAGGAGGTCGTCGAGGATCGCCGTCACCACACCGCTGCGCGAGTGCGCGGTGACGGCGTTGACCATGTGCTCCTTGAAGGTGTGCTCCTCCATCGAGGAGGCGACGCCGAGCATGCGGAAGCGGTCCGGGAGGCGGTTCTCCGCGGCGAGGTTGTAGATCGCCGGCAGCAGCTTCTTCGCCGCCAGATCACCGGTCGCGCCGAACAGGACGAAGGTCGCGGGCCGCACCTGCGGTCCGGGGACGTCGGCGGCGAAGGGGTTGTCGCTGGGTTCGGCCATCTCCGCTTCAGCCTAGCCGCTGCCGCGCAGGCGCTTCCGCGCCGTCGCCCGAGCGCGTACGCTTCCGCCCAGCACGGCGGGAGTCGCCGGAACGGAGGTACCGATGGGGGACGTGGCATTCCACAGCGCGACGACCGTCGACGAGGCGCTGGCGCTCGTCGGCGACGGATCGTCGGCCCGCGTCATCGCGGGAGGATCGGATCTGGTCGTCCAGGCCCGCCACGGGAAGGGCATGCCCGAGACGGTGGTCGCCATCCACCGGATCGACGCACTCAAGGGCGTCGACGCGTCGGGCGACCTGACGCTGGGCGCGCTTGCGTCCCACGCCGACGTCGCGGCGCACGTCGACGTCCGGGACGGCTGGACGGCGCTGGCCGATGCCTCCGCCCTGGTCGGGTCGCACGCCACGCGCAACGTCGGGACCATCGGCGGCAACCTCATGAACGCGTCCCCCGCGATGGAGACCGGCGGCCCCCTGATCGTGATGGGTGCGAGCGTCGAGCTCCGCTCCGCGAGCGGCACGCGCAGCGTCGCCGTCGAGGACCTCTGGACCGGGCCGGGCCGCACCAGCGCCGCGCCGGGCGAGATCCTCACCGGCGTCACCGTCCCGCGTCTCCCGGAGCGCTCCGGCAGCGCCTACGTGCGCCTCGAGTACCGCCGCGCGATGGAGATCGCGATCGTCGGCGCCAGCGCGTGCGTCACGCTCGCCGACGACGGCACGGTGACGGCGGCGAAGGTCGCCCTCACCGCGGTGGCGCCGACCATCGTCCGCAGCCCCGCTGCGGAGGCGGCGATCATCGGCACCGTCGGCGATGACGACGCTCTCGCCGCCGTCGAGGCCGGCGCGGCATCCGACGCCTCGCCGATCAGCGACCTGCGCGCGACGGAGGACTATCGCCGGGCCATGGCCGGCGTCATCGCCAAGCGCGCCGTCACCGTCGCGGTCCTGCGGGCCGGCGGCGACGCCTTCCCGATTCCCGCCACCCCCGTCTTCATGAAGGGCTCCGAAGGATGAAGCACGCAGCCACGTTGACCGTCAACGGGATCGCGTATCCCGTCGAACTCGAGGGCGACGCGACCCTGGTCGCCGCGATCCGCGACCACATCGGCCTGACCGGCACCAAGCAGGGCTGCGACGACTGCGAGTGCGGCGCCTGCATGGTGATGGTCGACGGCAAGCCGGTGAACTCGTGCACCTACCTCGCGCTGCAGGCGGAGGGTGCCGAGATCACCACCGTCGAGGGCCTCGCCGACGGCGACCAGCTGAGCAGCCTCCAGACCGCCTTCCTCGACGAGGGCGGCGTCCAGTGCGGCTTCTGCACGCCGGGCATGCTCGTCTCCGCCCACGCGCTGCTGCGCCAGAACCCGGATCCGAGTGACGAGGAGATCCGCCTCGCCCTCGGCGGCAACCTCTGCCGCTGCACCGGCTACCAGAAGATCGCCGGTGCGGTGATGGCCGCCGCGAAGGCCGGCTAGGCCCGCTATCCGGCCTTCGCCCGGGGAGCTCCCCGACGCGTAGGCGGACATGTTCGGCCCGGGCCGAAAAGGTCCGCCTACGTCGCCGTCGCGCGCGCCGGCGGTAGGCTCCTTCCATGGACGCCCTCGGCCAGGAGCCGATCCTCGACGCCGCCGGAGCGCGGGCGGTCGATCGGCACGCGATCGAGGTGCTCGGCGTTCCCGGCGCGCAGCTGATGCGCGCCGCCGCAGTGGGCGCGGAGCGCGTCGTGCGCGGCCGGTTCGCCGCGGCGCGGCGCATCGCGGTCGTCGCGGGCGGCGGCAACAACGGCGGCGACGGGATCGAGGTCGCCCGGCTCCTGCGCACCCACGGACGTGACGCGACCGTCTACCGGGTCGCGAGCGGCCCCGCGATCGGCGACGCGGCG
>JAUMCA010000133.1:0-28521 GCA_032119475.1 Thermoleophilia bacterium
ACGCGCTCAGCCTGGAGTTGATCGAGCGCGGCATCGACGCCCGCCCCGTCGGCGACGCCCGCTCGCCGCGCCGCTGGGAGGACGCCATCCACGACGGCTACCTCACTGCGGCGGGCGTCTAGCGCGCCGAGAAGCCGACGCGCAGGCCGGTGTCGGCAAGCGCGGCCTGATCCACCGGCGGCACGTCCTCGGCGGCGAAGGCGCGATGCTCGTCGGGTGTCGCGACGCCGTCGGCCAGGGCGCGCGCGGCCATCCGCGCGTACATCTCCTCGACGAGGCTCGGCACGTAGCGCGCGGTGCGAAAGCGCCCACCCTTGTGGACCTGCTCGAGATGCTCCGCCACGAGCGCCGCGACCCCGTCGGGAACCTCGATGTGCAACTCCGCGGCCCGACGGCGAAAGAGCTCGAGCAGCTCGTCGGGGGTATAGCGCGGGAACTCGATGACGTCGTCGAAGCAGCGTGCGAGCACGGGATGGTGCTGGATGATCAGCCGCATCGCCTCCGTCGGCCCCGACAGGACGACCGCGAAGTCCGCAGCGCCACGGCCCTCCATCTGCTCGGCCAGCGCCGTGATCGCGGTATCGCCCTGATCGGCGGGATCGAGCGAGATCAGCTGCTGGGCCTCGTCGACGAACAGCACGCCGCCGCGTGCGGCCTCGATCGCCTCGCTGACGCGCGTCCTCGTGTCGTCCTCCGTCGCCCCGACGAGGTGGACGCGCGCGACCTCGGCGACCTTCACCTCGGGCAGGACACCGAGCGCGGCGTACAGGCGCGCGACGA
Organism: Thermoleophilia bacterium; assembly: GCA_032119475.1. Taxonomy (GTDB): domain Bacteria; phylum Actinomycetota; class Thermoleophilia; order Gaiellales; family F1-60-MAGs149; genus F1-60-MAGs149. Next base: position 781 of record JAUMCA010000133.1, read on the forward strand.
TCCGCACGACGTCGTCCTCCCCCGTGCCGGGGTCACCAGCGAAGACGAGGTCGAAGGGCTGGTCGATGACGGGCTCGCCCGCCGCACGCCGATCGGCGTTCAGCCGCTGCACGTCGGCCATGCGTCGGATCGCCTGCTTGACCGGCCCGAGACCGACCATCGCGTCGAGGTCCGCGAGGATGTCGTCGACGGTCTCCGTCATGCGAACCGCCGCGAGTCATCCGTCGAGACGATCTCCCGCGCGAGCGGCGCGAGGGCGAGACCGGCGAGCTTGAAGCTCTGGATGCCGAACGGGATGCCGATGATCGTCAGGCACAGGAGCACGCCGGTCGCGAGGTGCCCGAGCGCGAGCCACCAGCCGGCGAGCACGAACCAGAGGATGTTCGCGAGGGCGCTGACGGCGGGCACACGGTCGGGATCGTGGATCGCGACGCGCCCGAACGGCCAGATCACGAAGAACGCGAGGCGGAACGCGGCGACGCCGAACGGGATCCCGATGATCGTCACGCACAGGAGCAGCCCGGCGAGCAGATAGGCGATGCACATCGCCCCACCGGCGAGCAGCAGCCAGAGGATGTTGCCGATCAGGCGGAGCACGCCGGCAGCGTACCGGCATCCTCTGGGGCGTCGTGTCGCGAAGGGGTCAGACCGAAACGCGACAGGCGGAGGAGGTCCGCGGGTGGAGAGCGCCGCCGCCTGTCGCGTTTCGGTCTGACCCCTTCGCGACACGACGCCTGGTCGAGGACGGAGCAGCCCGAGCGCGGGGCGATCGGGCGATTGCCGCTCCGCACGCACCCGACACGCCCGCCCCGGCTCAGATCACAGCGGCCGCAGCGACTCCAGCAGCTGCCCGCAGGCGCCCTCGCACTGGCGGCAGGCCTCCTCGCAGACGCGGCAGTGCTCGTGCATCTCCGCGTGCCGGCCGCACTCGTCGGCACACATCCCGCACAGCCGCGCGCAGGCCTCGACGACCGGCCGGATGGTGTTCTGCGTCGCCGCGGTCTCGCGCGAGAGGACCCGGCCGGCCGCCACGCAGACGTCGGCGCAGTCCAGGTCGAGCGAGATGCAGCGCACGAGCGACGCGGGGTCCGACTCGCCCAGGCAGGCGTCCGCGCAGGCGGTGCAGGACTGCGCGCAGTCGAAGCACGCGTCGACGCAGCGGGCGAGCACCTCGGGGTCGAGGACGAGCGCGGTGGGATTGGTCCGGATCATGGCGAGGGCGTGCGTCATGGGTCCTCCTCGGGACGGGGTCATGAGGGACGTACCCGACGCGCCCGGCGCCCGAAACAGCGCTCAGCCGATGACGATCGCGATGACACCGGCGAACGCGAAGCCCGCGCCGACGCGCTGGATCGGCGCCAGGCGCTCCTGGAGGCGGATGCGCGCCAGCAGGATCGTCACCACGGGGTAGAGGCTCGCCAGGACGACGGCGATGCTGAGCTCGCCCATCGACGTCGCGAGCGCGAACCCGATCAGGGCGGCCGTGTCCATCAGGCCGATCGGCGCGATCTCGCGGAGCGCGCCGCCGGAGACCTTCTCCGCACCCCAGCGGACGCCGATCGCGAGCGCGATCAGGAGCAGCGGCAGCGAGACGCTGCGCTGCACCATCACGCCCCACAGCGCGGAGTCCTGCGAGGCGGCGTCCATCGCGACGTAGAAGACGGTGAGGATCGCGATGCCGACGAGCGCGAGCGGGACCGCGCCGTACCGGCTCGTCCCGGACGCCTCGTCGTGCTGCATGCGGCTGACGAGCACCACGCCGACGACGGCGAGCAGGAGGCCGACGATCTGCAGCGGCGCCGGCCGCTCGCCCTGCAGGCCGATCGCGACGAGCACGGGACCCGCCGAGGACATGGCGAGGATCGGCGCGATCACCCCGATCGGGCCGCGCGAGAGCGCCGCGATGAAGACGACGTGGCCGACGCTGCCCGCGATGCCGGCCACGACACCCGGGATCCAGATCCCCCACCCGGGGAACGGATCGCGGACGGCGGCGAACGCGACCAGGAGCAGCGCCGTGCCCGTCAGCTGCGCGAACGCGGCGACGAGCAGCGGGCCGTAATGCCGCGCGCGCACGGCGGCCATGAAGTCGGCCACGCCCCACACGGCAGCCGCCCCGAGCGCGAGCGAGAACGGCCACATGGCGCCAGCGTATCCGGTCGGCTACGCGCCGAGCGTGCGCTCGAGGCCGTGGCGCACGTCGTGGAAGTCCTCGAACGGGATGTACGGGCAGCCGGCGCGATCGAGATGCCGCGCGAGGGACGAGCGGGCGAAGCGGACGTCGGCGATCTCCGCGGCGCAGAGGTCGGAGGCCCCGTCGCCGACGTAGGCCACCGGCCGTCCACCGGCCAGCGCCGCGACGTCGGAGCGCTTGCAGGGCTCGCCGCAGACGTCGCAGTGCGCGCGCTCGCGGAAGCGGATCCGCAGGCCGTCGGGGGTCTCCGCGAGCAGGTGCCCGACGACCGGCACGGCGATGCCGCGCGCGGCCAGGAACGGCTCCATCAGGTTGACGAAGCCCGACGAGAGGACGACGGGCTCGACCTCGCGGTCCGCGCACCAGGCGAGCAGCTCCGGCACCCCGTCACGCAGATCGATCGCCTCCAGCATGTAGGCGAGGATCTCGTCGATCGGCCGGTCGATGCCGGCCACCTGCCGCTCGAGGCACTCGTTGAGCGCGATCTCCCCCGCGTCGAAGGCCGTCGCAGCCGCGGCGAACCCCGCGGGATCGAAGTGGTCGCTGAAGTCGTCGACGGCGTCTTGCACGCAGAGCGTGCCGTCGAAGTCGATGACGAGCAGCATCACGTCGATCCGTCGTCGGGCACGAGCGCCCGCAGCTCCTCGCGGTCGAAGGCGAGATCGGTCATCCCGTACTGCTCCGCGAGGAAGCCGCCGAGGCGCGCCACGTGCACGGTGACCTTGTGCGTTCCCCGCGCGTCATCGGCGAGGGCATGCGCGCGGTGCCAGACGACGAACCCGGTCAGCACGTCGGGCGTGAGCTCGGCCAGCGGCGCGTCCACACCGGGCGGGTGGTCGCGGAGGTACAGGCCGATCAGCCGGAGCGTGCGGCGGTACGCCGTCCGGGGGGTGATCGACTGCTGCTCGACCCAGGACGATTCGAAGGCGGTGAGCGCCTCCCCGACCGTCATCACGACAGGGTTCCCGCCTCCGCGCGACGCGCGATGGCCCGCAGCAGCGAGCTCCGCACCAGTCCCGATGCGGGCCGGACGAGTCGCCAGTAGAGGCCGAACGGCCGCTGCGCGAGCGGGCCGACCTGGATCCGGGTCTCCGTCACCAGGAACGTGCCGTAGGTGGCGGGGGCGCAGCGGATGCTGACGGCGACGCGCACGAGGTCGGGGATCTCCATCGCCCGGAACTCGTCGGCGTCCGCCACGGGGTGCGCCGGTGCCCCTCCGGGCCACGGCCGGCCGACGAAGCCGCAGCAGCACTCCGTCGGCGTCCGTCCGAGCGACAGGAAGCCCGGCTCGAAGTCCCCCGTCTCCACAAAGGGCCGATCGGAACCGCGGCTGGCGCCGCGCGTGCGCGTCGCCACGAGCAGCGATGCGATGCGGGCCTCGTCGAGCGTGGTCGCGAGGATCGCCTCCGCGGTGCGCTCGGGGGAGGCGGCGACATCGCGGCCCTGGACCATGCGGTGATCCCAGTCGGGCATCAGCGCATCGAGCAGCGTCGGGACGGCAGCGTCGGTGCGCATCACGCGCATGGTATGGGACAATCCCGCGCATGGAGCCCACCGCACGTGACGTGGATCGGCTGATCGGGCCGGCCACCCCGCACTTCGCGTACCAGATCCGCACGCGCGTGCGGAACCTCGTGGCCGACCTGGCGGAGGACCATCCGGTGCGCCGCTACGCCGACGAGCGCCTGGCGCTGCTCGACGGCCTCGGGCACACCACCTCCAAGGGCGACTGGGGCGACCCCAGCATGCCCGCGTGAGCGGATCCCTCGAGGGGCGCCTGGCCCTCGTCACCGGCGGATCGCGCGGCATCGGCCGGGCGATCACCCTCGATCTCGTCGAGCGCGGTGCCACGGTCGCCTTCTCGTACCTGCGCAACGCCGACGCGGCCGACGAGACGCTGGCGCTGATCAAGGAGCGCGGCGGCACCGGTTACGCGATCAAGGGCCGCATCGACGACACGGAGCGCTGCAACGCCCTCGTCGACGCTGCCGCCGAGGCGATGGGCGGCCTGGATCTGCTGGTGTCGAACGCCGCGTCCGGCGTCATCCGGCCGGTGATGGAGCTGACCGAGAAGCACTGGGACTGGACGCTCGACACGAACGCGCGCGCCCTGATGCTGCTGTCGCAGCGCGCGGCGCCGCTGATGGAGCAGCGCGGTGGCGGCGGGATCATCGCGATCTCCTCCCTCGGCTCGTTCCGCGTGCTCGACAACTACACGCTCGTCGGCGTCTCCAAGGCGGCGCTCGAGGCGTGCGTGCGCTATCTCGCCGTCGAGCTGGCGGCGATGGGGATCCGCGTGAACGCGGTATCCGGAGGCGTGGTCAACACCGATGCCCTGGAGCACTTCCCGAACAAGGACGAGATGCTGGCGATGGGCGACAAGACGCCGGCGGGCCGCATCGTCGAGCCGCAGGACATGGCGAACGCCGTCGCGTGGCTCGCCGGGCCGGAGTCCTCGATGATCGTCGGCCAGACGCTGATCATCGACGGCGGCTACTCGCTGCCGGCCTGATCCCGGCGGGGCCGTCAGGCCTCGACGAGCTCGCGCGCGGCGTCGAGACGGAGGTACGCGAGCACCGCGGTGGTGCGGAGGTCCGTCCCCGGCGCGGGGTTCGGCACCAGCACCCGATAGGCGTGCGACAGCTCCTTGCGGATCGTGATGTGCGCCAGGTGGAGGCGCTCGGCGATGCCGATCGCGTCGTAGCCGGCGCACGCGAGGGCCATGATCTCCCGCTGCCGCCACGTCAGCTGCTGCAGGACGTCGTCCACCGGCTGGGTGTCGGGCGTCACCTCCAGGCGCTCGATCCCGGAGGCCGCATCTTCAAGCATATGCACGATGCGGTCGATGTCCGGCGAGCCCTGCTTGTGCATGAACGACCAGCCGCCGCGGTGCTCGGGGCGCAGGATGCTCTCGACGTTCGGCACCCGGTGGTGCGAGAACACGACGATCGGAACGCGCGGGATGATCCCCCGCAGCGCGACCCCGACCTCCATGCCGCTCGGCTGATCCCGGCCGAGCGCGACGTCGAGCAGGACGACGTCGACGCGCCCCTCCCGTGCCGCATCGAACGCGGCCCGCGGGCTGCCGACGGCCACGATGCGCTCGATGCGCTGATCACGGGCGATCGCGTGCGCGAGCAGTGAGCGAAGGGCCGGATCGTCCTCGATGTACAGCACACGCAGACCATCACCCATGCAGATGAGTGTCGCACCGGGACGTCGCCGGCGGGGGACGATTCCGGCTACCCGGAAGTGCGGTCGAGGAGCCGCAGCGCCGGCGTGGCGAGCGCGACCAGCGCGGTCACGGCGAAGGCCGCGCCGAAGACGAGGTAGACGGCGTCGACGCCCCAGCGGTCGACGCCGAGGCCGGCGACCAGGATCATCAGGGGCGGCACGACGGTGAACAGCGTCATCTCGACGGCGAACACGCGCCCCTGGAGCGCCGGCGGCATGCGCGTCTGCACGAGCGAGGTGACGAGCGGGCTGACCGGTCCCCAGCTGGCGCCGAGCAGCGCACCCGCGACCATCATCACCGGGACGGGCGGCAGCAGGGCCAGCGGCACCGCGGCGACGGCGGTGCCGACCAGCGCGAGCTGGAAGATGCGCACCGGGCCGATGCGGGCGACGAGCCAGCCGTAGGAGAACGCGCCGACGACGTAGCCGCCGGCCAGCGCCGCCAGGACGATGCCCAGACTCACGGTGTCCCCGAGCGCCTCGAAGTGCACCGGGAGCATGACCACCTCGGTCGGGAAGTAGAGCGCGGCGAGCGCCGCGTTGACCACGGTCAGGGCGCGCAGCGGGCGATCGCGCCAGAGGGCGCGCAGGCCGGCCGCGAGCTCCTCGAGGCGGCCGGTGCCGTCGGCCACCCCATCCCGGTCCACCGACGCGGAACCGGCGGCGCGCACGAACGCCATCGCCAGGGCGGCACCCAGTCCGAGCGCGCCGGCCGCGAGGAACGCGGCGCTGACGCCGAAGCCCGCCGCGAGCAGGGCGCCGAGCGGCGGACCCGCCGCCCAGCCGAGGCCGAACAACGCGTCGTGAATGCCGTTGACCCGGTCCCTGCCGACCCCGGACGCGCGGGAGGCCGGGCCGATCGCCGCCTTGCGCGCGGTGAAGCCGACCGGGTCGATGACGGCGCCGAGCACGGCCAGCACGATGATCGCCGGCACGGAGAGACGATCTGCGGCGAGCAGGACGGGGATCATCAGGACGGAAGCGGCGGAGGCGAGGTCGGAGGCCACGCTGTTCCAGCGCGGGCCGTAGCGGTCGATCAGCGCACCGACCACCGGGAGTGCCACCAGGCTCGGCAGGACGGCGATCACCCCGATCAGCCCGTACAGGGCCGCGGAGCCCGTCTCCCGCAGGACGAGCAGCGGGATCGCGATGACCACGATGCCGTTGCCGACGCCGGATAGGACGTTCGCGGACTCGAGCAGGACGACGGGCACGACGGAACGGCGGGAGGCGGCAGCCACGCGCGCATCCTAACATCAGTGTTCAGTTCCGAACATAGATGTTATTCTTCGGCCATGGCGGTCACAACCGACGCGATCCTCGACACGGCCACACGGGTGCTCGCCGCCTCCCCGGCGGCCACGTTGGCGGACGTCGCGCGCGCGGCCGGCATCAGCCGCACAACCCTCTTCACGCGCTTCGCCACGCGCGAGGAGCTCCTGCTCGCCCTGGCCGCCGACGCCCTCGATCGCATCGACACCGCGATCAGCGACGCCGGGGTCGACGACGCCTCCCGCGACCCCCTCCTCGCGCTCGCCGACCTGACGGAAACCGTGATTCCCCTCGGCGCGCGGCTCGGCTACCTGCTGCGGGAGCGCTCCCTCGACGACGACGAGGGACTCAAGGAGCGCTGGGCCAGGATCGACCGCGGGATCGTCGACGCGATCCGACGGGCCCAGGCGGCGGAGCGCGTCCGCGCCGACCTGCCCGCCCTGTGGGTCGCCGACGCCTGGTTCTGGCTGGTCGTGGCCGTCTGGGAGGCGGTCGAAGCCGGTCGCATCGCGCCCGTCGACGGGTCGCGCCTCGTCCTCACCACGCTGCTCGACGGCACCGGCACCCGGTAGCCGGGCTACCCCCGCGGCGTCTGCGGGGAATAGCGGAACATGCCGTTCGGCAGGCTCTCGCCGCCGTCGAGCGTGAGCGTCTCACCGGTCACGTACGACGCCTCGTCGCTGAGCAGGAACCGCGCCGCATCGGTGATGTCCTCGAGGGTGGCGAAGCGGGCGAGCGGGATCTCCGCCGTCATGCGGTCGCGGATCTCGTCGGTCGGGAACAGGTTGGCCGAGGCCGCCTCGGTCTCCGTCGGGCCGGGCGCGATGCAGTTGACGCGCAGCCCCATCGGCGCCCACTCCACGGCGAGGCTCTTGGTCAGGTTCCAGACGCCGGCCTTGGCCGCGGCGGAGTGCGCCGTGCCCGGGTTGCCGGTCCACGCGTAGGTCGCGATGACGTTCAGGATCGACCCGGTATCGCGCGTGGCCTGCGGGAAGCGCAGGGCGAAGGCGCGCGAGCAGTAGAACGTGCCGTTGAGGACGATGTCGATCACGGCGCGCCACCCGCCCGGGGACATGTCGATCGCGTTCGCGATGAAGTTGCCCGCCGCGTTGTTGACGAGCGAGTCGGGGGCCCCGAAGCGGCTGGTCGCGCCATCCATGAACGCGTCGATCTGCTCCGGGTCGCGCACGTCGCAGAGGAAGTGCGCGCACACGCCGCCGGCGTCCTCGACCAGGGCGACCGTCTCCTCCAGCGGCTCGGGGCGGCGCCCGCAGATCGCCACCTGCGCGCCGCGCGAGGCGAGGTCGATGGCCATGGCGCGGCCCATGCCGCTGCCGCCGCCGGTGATGGCGATCACGCGCCCCTCGATGCCTCGGCTCACTGGTCGTCCTCCTTGTCGCCGCCAAGCGGTACGAGGTAATGCTGCATGACGTCGTCCGCGAACGCCGCCGCGGGGCCCATCGCGGCCTCCACCGCGTCGCGGAAGCGGTCGGGCGGGCCGTCGCGCGAGAGCAGGCGGATCGCGTGCCACAGCGCCTCCGCGAGCGGCTCGAGCGGGTCGATGCCCTGGCCGGTCAGCCGCGCCGAGACCTGCCCCGCCGCCTCCTTCAGCAGGTCGAAGCGATCGCCGAGGAGGTGCGCGGCGCTCGCGAGGCGGTCCAGGTAGACGGGATCGGCGACGCGGATGCCCTCGACGAGCGGCTGCAGGGCCTCGACGGCCTGGTACGTCGCGTGGGCGGCGAGCTCGGCATCCGCCTCGCCCAGATCCTGCGCCCGACGCCACGCCTCGGCGAGGGCCGGCAGCGCCTCGTCGATCGCGAGCGCGGCCGCGGCCTCCTCGGCCGCCTCGCAGATCGCCGCCGTCTCGACGATCTGCCGGATCGCGCCCGCGTCGACCAGCGCCTCCCCGGCCTCGTCGACGACGAGCCAGCCGAAGCCCTCGTCGCCCGGAACCGCGCAGACGAACGCGACGCCGCCGCGCGGGCGCGCCACGGGGACGACGCCCTGCGGCGGTCGCCCCACGCGCGCGGCGACCGCTGCGCCTGCCGCCTCGATCGCCGTCTCGTCCACGCCGGGAGCGTACCCGCGCGGCGGAGACGAGCCGTCCGCAACGGGTCGCCGGCAACCGGACGTGCGTCCGTCGCACGGACCCGCCGATCGGCCGATCGGCAATGCCGAATGACGATGTTCCTCCGGACCGCCGACCCCGGTGACGGCTTGGGCTACGATCTGACCCATGGCACCTACCTCGGAACAGCAGCCGGCCAGCACCATCTCCGACGCGGTCGTCGAGTGGCGCCGCGAGACGCTGGAGCGCGCGGGGCTGGACGCCGAGCGCGCCGAGCGCATCGCGGCCTCCGACGCCGACCTCCACGAGGCCGTGCGCCTGCTCGAGCAGGGCTGCGCGCCCGATCTGCTCGAGCGCATCCTGCTCTAGCGGTACCCGACGCACCGCAGCGCGCGTGCGGTCCGCCGATAGGAACGCCTGTGTCTCCGTCGAACGTTGGCGTATGGACACACCCCTCGCCCGCAAGCTGATCGCCGAGGCGGTCGGCACCTTCCTCCTCGTCTTCCTCGCCGTCGGCGCCGCCGTGTTCGGCATCGCCGCGGCCGTCGGCGCCGATAGCCGTGGCCCGGGAAGCGGCGTGGTCGGCGTGGCGCTCGCGTTCGGGCTCGTCCTCCTGGCGATCGCCTACGCCCTCGGCCCCGTCTCCGGCGCCCACGTGAACCCCGCCGTGACGCTCGCGATGCTGGTCGGGCGTCGCATGCCGGCCGGCGAGGCCGTCGGCTACTGGGTGGCCCAGCTGATCGGCGCGATCATCGGCGGCGCGGTGCTGAAGCTGTTCGTCTCGTCGTTCGGGGTGACGGACTACACCGGCGCCCTCGGCACCAACGGCTACGACAACGGCGCCATCGACATGGCGGGCGCGTTCGTCCTCGAGGCGCTGCTGACCGCCGCCTTCGTGCTGGTGATCCTGCTGGTCACCGAGCGCGTGGCCGCCCCCGGCTTCGCCGGCGTCGCGATCGGCCTCGCGCTGGCCGCCGTCCATCTCGTCGGCATCCCGCTGACCGGCACCTCCGTGAACCCGGCCCGCTCGATCGGCCCGGCGATCTTCGAGGGCGGCACCGCGCTCGAGCAGGTCTGGCTGTTCATCGCGGCTCCCCTCGTCGGTGCCGTCATCGCCGTCCTCGCCTGGCGGCTGATCCGCACCGCGACCCCCGAGGACGAGGCGCTGGTCGCGGGCTCCGAGCGCGAGTAGGGCTTCGCGACGGGGGCGGACGTCGTCGGCTCAGGCCGAGAGCGTCCGCCCCCCGTTCGCGTGTTCGGCGATCATGTCGACGCCCGATGCGCGCCTTCACGCACGATCGCTGGGTCTTCCCGCTCCCGCCCTCCAACCGCTTCCCCCAGGAGAAGTACCGGCTCGTGCGCGAGCGCGTCGAGCGGCTGCCCGGCGTCGTGGTCGAGGAGGGCGCGCCGATCGCGTGGGACGACGCGCTGCGGGTCCACGACGTCGAGTGGGTGCGCCGGATCCGCCACGGGCTGCTGACGCGCCGTGAGGAGGCGGCGCTCGGGCTGACCTGGTCACCCGAGCTCGCCGAGCGCACGCTGCACGCGACCGGCTCGACCGTCGCGGCCACCACGACGGCGCTGGCCGACGGCACCGCCGCGGCGCTCGGTGGTGGCACGCACCACGCCCACCGCGCCGTCGGCCGCGGCTACTGCCTCGTCAACGACGTGGCCGTCGCGGTCGCGATCGCCCGCGCGCGCGGCTTCGGTGGGCGGGTGCTCATCCTCGACGTCGACGTGCACCAGGGAGACGGCAACGCCGACTGCTTCGCGCACGACCCGACCGTCGTCGTCGCGTCGCTTCACGGCGAGCGCAACTACCCGTTCGAGCGGATCTCCTCGGACATCGACGTCGACGTCCCCGATCGCGCCGACGACGCGCTGTACCTCGGGCTGCTCGATGAACTCCTTGCCGCGTGCGCCGATCGCGGCCCGTACGACCTCGTCTACCTGCTGGCGGGCGCGGACCCGTGGATCGACGACCGCCTCGGGCGCCTGTCCCTGACGGAGGCCGGCCTCGAGGAGCGCGACCGCCGCTGCATCGCCTTCGCGCGCGCGCAGGACGCCGCGCTGGTGGTCACGCTCGCCGGCGGCTACGGCGTGCCGATCGAGACGACCGCCGACATCCACGCGCGCACGATCGCGCTGGCCGCGTCCTAGTGCCGCTTCGGCGCGCCCCGGGGCGCTCGCGCTTGCCGACGGCAGGAGGGACTGCGACTCGGTCAGCGCGTCGCGTAGCCGGGCACCAGGGCACGCGCAGGACGCACCATCACCGCGGCGGTCGCCACCAGCCGCACGCGATCCGCCTCGACCTCGACGGGCGCCGGCGTCAGCGCCCGCGGAAGGTCGGCGTGCGCTTCTCCGTGAAGGCGCGCAGGCCCTCCTTCGCGTCCTCGGTGGAGAAGAGGATCGAGAAGAGGTCGGCCTCGACCATGTAGTTCGTGGCGAGATCGCCGGCGAGGGCGCGGTTCGTGGCCTCCTTCGCGTAGCCGACGGCAACCGGGCTCTTCGCCGCGATGTTGCGCGCCATCTCGAGGGTGGTCGGCATCAGGTCGGCGAGCGGCACCACGTGCTGCGCGAGACCACGGGCCAGCGCCTCGTCGGCCTTGACACGACGGCCGGTGAAGATCAGCTCCTTCGCGAAGCCCATCGAGGTCGTGCGCGCGAGCCGCTGGGAGGCGCCCCAGCCCGGCATGATCCCGAGGTCGACCTCGGGCTGGCCGAAGACGGCGTTCTCGGAGCAGATCCGGATGTCGCAGGCGAGCGCCATCTCCGATCCGCCGCCGAGCGCGTAGCCGTTGACGGCGGCGATCGTCGGCGCGCGCATGGTCTCGAGCAGCGTCGCGCACTCCTGGCCGAGCTCGGCGTAGGCGCGGGCCTCGAGCGGGGTCTTCGTGGCCATCTCGGCGATGTCGGCGCCGGCGATGAAGGCCTTCTCCCCCGCGCCGGTCACCACGAGGCACCCCACGCTCTCGTCGTGGGCGATCGCGGTGAGCTCCGAGCGCAGCTCCTCGAGCAGGGACGAGGAGAGCGCGTTGAGCGCCTCCGGGCGGTTGATGGTCAGGATCGCAACGCGATCCTCACGGCGCACCTCGATGGCCATGCCTTCCCCTCTCTACGCGGCGGACCGCGCGCTCAGGAACTCGACGATCGCCGTGGTGGGCGATCCTGGCGTGAACACCTCGGCGACGCCCATCGCCCGCAGCGCGTCGGCGTCGTCGTTCGGGATCGTCCCGCCGACGACGACGCAGACATCCTCGACGCCCTTCTCGCGCATGAGCTCGAGGATGCGCGGCACGAGCGTCATGTGCGCGCCGCTGAGGACCGAGATCCCCAGCGCACCGGCGTCCTCCTCGAGCACGGTCTCGACGATCTGCTCGGGCGTCTGGTGCAGGCCCGTGTAGATGACCTCCATACCGGCGTCCCGCAGCGCGCGGGCGATGACCTTGGCCCCGCGGTCGTGGCCGTCGAGGCCCGGCTTGGCGATGACGACGCGGAGGCGGCGATCCATGGTCGGGCATTCTAGCCGGCACCGGATCCCCGGTCGCACGCAGGTACCATGTCGCCGTGCCCCGCCGGAGCGCCAGCATCCCGATCGTCGTCCTCGCCCTCGCGCTCGCCGCCTGCGGCGGCGCCGACGACGGCGCGCGGTTCGGCGAGCAGGGCGCGCCGTTCACCTTCTCCTATCCCGCGAACATGCAGAAGGTGTTCGCGGACACCGGACGCGAGGTCAAGGGTCTCGACCCCGCCTACCGCGTGGCGATCGGGACCGACGAGACCAACGTCGTCGTCGCGGCCACCTACGACCTGCAGCAGGACACCGCGAAGGTGAAGCCGGCGAAGCTGGCGATCGCGGTCGAGCGCGCCGCGCGGGCGCTCATCCGCGCCCAGGGCGGCTCCCCGCCCGAGAAGTCGGAGACGACACTGGGCGATCTGCCCGCCACGCAGTTCCAGTTCACCGCGAAGCGACGCGGCCTCACCACGCGCCTGATCTACGCCTTCGAGGGGAAGACGCAGTACTTCGTGCGCTGCCAGTGGGACGAGGACGGCGCCGAGACGATCCCCGCCGCCTGCGATCAGGTGCGCGAGAGCTTCGCGCCCGCCGAGTAGCGCCCGCCAGCTGCGGCCCGCGCCCGGTCGCCAGGCTGTGGGGCCATAGAGAGTCCACTCCCTCTTTCAGGATGGCGCCGGCTCCACCCATCCCGGATGGCGCTGGCTCCGCCCATCCCGCACACTTGTCGAATGAGCCGCGTCGGCATCGACATCGGGGGGTCCTTCACGGATGCCGTGCTGATTGGCGATGACGGGCGCGTGCATGTCGCCAAGGTGCCGTCGCAGCCCGCGCAGATCGAGGCGGCCTTCATGGACGGGCTGCGCAGCCTGCTGGCCGTGGCGGGTGAATCGGCAGCAGGCGTCGGGTATCTGGCGCACGGAACGACGATTGCGACGAACGCGATCGTGCAACGCACGTTTGCCACGACGGCGCTGATCACCAATGAGGGCTTCGCTGACGTGCTGGCGATCGGGACGCAGATGCGCAGGAACGTCTACGACCTGTGGACGCCCGAGGAGGCGCCGATCGTGCCACGCGAGCGGTGCTTCGGTGTCCGCGGTCGCATCGATGCGCAGGGGCAGGAGCGCGAGCCGCTCGACGAAGCCGCAGTGCGTGCCGCCGCGGCCTCGATGCGGGTAGCCGGGGTCGAGGCCGTCGCGGTGATGACGCTGTTCTCGTTCCTCAACACCGCCCACGAGGAGCGCATCGCAGCGCTGCTCGCAGAGGAACTGCCCGGCGTGCCCGTGACGCTGTCGCACCACGTGGTGCCGGAGTTTCGCGAGTACATCCGTGCCTCGACAGCCGCCGCCAACTCGGCGCTCCTACCGCTCGTCGGGCGATACGTCACCGCGCTCGAGGGCGAGGTCGCGGGCGAGGGCATCGGCGTGCCGCTCCACCTCATGCAATCGAACGGCGGCGTGACGCCCGCCGAGCGCGCGCGACAGCTGCCGATCGCACTCGCGATGTCGGGCCCCGCGGCCGGCGTGATCGGCGGCGCGCGCCTGGCCGGCCTCGTCGGCGAGGACGATGTGATCACCTTCGACATGGGCGGTACCACCGCCGACATCGGCATCGTCACCGGCGGGGAGGCCGAAGTGCGATTCACCGGCGAGGCCGCGGGTACGCCGATCAACCTGCCGCAGCTCGACCTGCTCTGCATCGGTGCCGGCGGCGGCTCGATCGCCACTGTCGACGAGTTCGGGGCGCTGCGCGTCGGACCCGAAAGTGCCGGCGCAGCGCCCGGCCCGGCCGCATACGGACAGGGTGGCCTCCGCGCCACCGTCACCGACGCACACGTTGTGCTCGGCACACTCAGCGAGGAATGCAAGCTGGCCGGGCGACTGCCGCTCGACCGGGCGCTCGCGCTCGCCGCCGTCGAGGAGAGCGTCGCCACGCCGCTCGGGCTCGGCGTCGAGGAGGCGGCCAGCGCGATTCTGCGCATTGCCAACGCCAACATGGCCAACGCCGTGCGGGTGATGAGCGTCGCACGCGGACAGGACCCTCGAGGCTACGCGCTCGTCGCAATCGGCGGCGCCGGCCCGATGCACGCGTGCGCGCTCGCCGACGAGGTCGGCATACCCCGCATCGTCGTGCCGCGGCACCCCGGTGTGGCCGCCGCGTACGGGCTGCTCGCGACCGACATCCGCCACGACCTGCGCCGCACCTGGCGGCAGCAGACCAGCGCGATCACGCCCGCCCAACTCGACGCCGAGCTCGCGCGACTCGAAGACGAGGCGCGCCTGCTGCTCGCGCACTCCGCCGGCGTCGCACACGGTGAGTCGCTCGACTGGGAGCTCGACCTGCGCTACCGCGGCCAGGCCTACAACCTGACCGTGCCGCTCGGTGCGCGCCCCGCCAGCGCGGAGACGATTCGCGCCGCCGAGCAGGCCTTCATCGACGAGCACCAGCGGCTCTACGACTACACGCCCACCATCACCGACACGGAGATCGTCACGATCCGGCTGCGCGCCACGGCGCTGACCGAGCCGATCGTCGTCGGCGCCATGCGCGGCGACGGCGGCACGGCCGGCACGCAGCGCGTGCACGACGGTGCGTGGAGCGAGTGGCCCGTCCACCACCGCGACGCGCTCGGCGAGGGCGACAGCATCGTCGGACCCGCGATCATCGAGCAGACCGACGCCACCACCGTCCTGCACCGCGGCTGGACCGCCAAGGTCGGCGCGGGCGGCACGCTCGTGCTCGAACGGGAGGCGCGCGCGTGAGGATCGAGACGCCCGACGCCGTCACCCAGGAGATCCTGATCAGCGGCTTCAAGCACATCGCCGAGGAGATGGCCGTCGTCGAGTACCGCTCGTCGTACTCGCCGATCATCCGCGAGATGCTCGACTTCAACTGCGGCATCTTCGCCGCCGACGGCCGCGCGATCGCCAACTCCGAGCAGATCCCCGCGCAGCTCGGTCTGATGCAGTTCGCGCTCGAGGCCGTGATCGCGAAATGGACCGGCCGCATCGAGCCCGACGACGCGTTCATCACCAACCACCCGTACATGGGCGGCACGCACACGCCCGACCTGCAGGTGTTCATCCCCCTCTTCCACGAGGGTGAGCTTGTCGCGTGGAGCGGGTCGATCGCGCACCACATCGACATCGGCGGGCGCTTTCCCGGCACCGAGAGCGCGCAGTGCACCGAGCTGTTCCAGGAGGGACTGATCTTCCCCGCTGTGCGCTTCGTGGAGCGCGGCCAGCGCGTCGGCGCCATCTACGACATGGTCGAGGCGAACGTCCGCGACCCCGCTTCCACCCTCGGCGACCTCGACGCGCAGCTTGCGGCATGCAAGCGCGGCAACCAGCGGCTCGCCGAGACGATCGAGCGCTACGGGCTCCCGCTTGTGCTGGGCGGCTTCGAAGCGCTGGTGGACCAGACCGCCCGACGCACTGAGGCGCTGTTCCGGTCGTGGCCTGACGGCGCTGTCGAGGCCGAGGGCTTCCTCGACGATATCGGCTTCGAGGACACCGACCCGGTCCGCGTCCATGCGCGGCTCAGCGTCGATGACGGCAAGCTCGTCGTCGACCTGTCCGGCTGCTCGCCGCAGATTCCGTCCGGCATGAACGTGCCGATCGCCAGCGCTCACGCCGCCGCGTACTTCGCTGTGCGCGCCTTTCTCGGCGGCAGCGTCCCCCACAACGCGGGGCTCGCCAGCCGCGTGCGGATGATCATCCCGGAGGGCACGCTCTACAACCCGATCCATCCGACGGCGCTGAGCGCACGCCATCTCGCCGTGCAGCGCCTCACCGACGTCATCATCGATGCACTGGCAACGCTGATGCCCGAGCACGCCATCGCCGGCAGCCAGGTGTCGTTCCCCGCGCTTGTGTTCCAGGCTGTCGACCCGCGCAACGGCGACCTCACGCTGCTCGCCGACATCCTCGGCGGCGGTGGCGGCGCTCGGCGGACCGCTGACGGCGACGACGGCATCGACCCGTACACCTCGAACTGCGCGATCCTGCCCACCGAGATAGCCGAGCTCGAGTACCCCTGGCTGATCGACCGTACCGAGCTCGTAGACGGCTCCGGCGGCAGCGGCCGCCACCGAGGCGGCATGGGCATCCGCCGCGACTACCGCCTACTCGCCGCCAAGAGCGACGGCATGTTCTACGTCGAGCAGACCGATGCGCGCTTCGCCGCGCGCGGCCGCGAGGGTGGCGGTGACGGTGCACCCGGCTATGCCGCGATCCAGCGCGCCGCGACCGGCGAGACCGAAGTCGTGCACGGAAAGGGCTACGTGACGCTCCACGAGGGCGACGTGATCATCCTCGTCGGCGCCGGTGGCGGCGGGTTCGGCACCAGCGACTCCGCCTGAGGTGCTCGCCAGGCGACGCGCGCTTCGCTCATCGTGTCCCACGCCCGCTGACGCTCACGGCGAACGCCCTGCAGATCAGGCCCGACTTGCCCCCGGCTTCCACATCGTCTCGCCGCCGTCGCCGTTGGCCGCGCGGGCGAGGACGAAGAGGAGGTCCGACAGGCGATTCAGGTACGTGATGACGTCGCGGGTGACGGGCTCCTGGGCCGCCAGGGCCACCACGTCGCGCTCGGCCCGGCGGCAGACCGTGCGTGCCACGTGCACGTGCGCGGCCAGCGGGGTGCCGCCCGGCACCACGAACGAGGTGAGCGGCGGCAGCGCATCGTTGACCTCGTCGATGCACGACTCGAGCCAGGCCACCTGATCGGGGCTCACGCGCAGACGCGAGCGGTGCCGCTCGTCGTCCTCCGGGGGCGGCGGTACGCAGAGATCGGCACCGACGTCGAAGAGGTCGTTCTGGATCCGCTCGAGCCAGGCGTCCCACGCGACATCGCCGCTGTGGAGGCGAGCGACGCCGAGCGCCGCGTTCAGCTCGTCGACCGTGCCGTAGGCGACGACGCGCGGATTGTGCTTGGCCACGCGGTGGCCGTCGCCGAGGCTCGTCTCACCGAGATCGCCTCCACGCGTGTAGATGCGATCGAGGCGGACGACGATGTCGTCGTTGGGGGCGTCGCTCATACCGGATGAATCGCCGCGAACCGGGCCGCGGCCTACGCGGCCGGGACCTCGATGACCATCGCGTCGCCCTGTCCGCCGCCCGAGCAGATGGTGGCGAGCCCGATACCGCCGCCGGAGGCCCGCAGCTGGTGGACCAGCGTGCCGACCAGCCGGGCACCGCTCGCGCCGACGGGATGCCCGAGGGCGACGGCGCCGCCGTGGACGTTGACGCGCTCCGAGTCGATGCCGAGCGTCCTGACCGTGTTGACCGCGATCGACGCGAACGCCTCGTTGACCTCGAGCCGATCGACGTCGCCGATGCCGAGTCCCGCCTTCGCGAGCGCGCGCAGCGCCGCGTCGGAGGGCGCGCAGGCGAGACGGCGCGTCTCGTCGGCGGCCACCGCCGATGCCCGCACGATCGCCAGCGGCGCCCAACCCCGCTCGGCCGCGATCTCCTCGGACACGGCGACGACCATCGCCGCGCCGTCCGTGACGCCCGGGCTGTTGCCGGCGGTGTGGGTGCCGTCGTGGGTGAGCGGCGCGAGCTTCGCCAGCGACTCGAGCGAGGTGTCGGCGCGCGGTCCCTGATCGGCGTCGACGACGCGCTCGTGCTTGCGCTCGCGGATGGTCACCGGCACGAGCTCGTCGGCGAACGCGCCGCCGGTCTGCGCCGCGACGGCGCGCTCGTGCGAGCGCAGCGCCCACGCGTCGAGCTCCTCGCGCGCGATGCCGAGCTCGCCGGAGACCTCGTTGGCCTGGTCGTACATGACGCGGTGCGTCCACGGGTCGCGCAGGCCGTCGTGGAGATTCGCGTCGGCCAGCTGCGCATCGCCGAAGCGATACCCCTGACGGGCGCCGAGCGCGAGGAACGGCGCGCTCGACATCGACTCCATGCCGCCGGCGAGGACGACGCCGGCCTCGCCGAGCCGGATCATGTAGTCCGCGAGCGCGATCGCCCGGAGACCGGAGGCGCAGACCTTGTTGACCGTCTCCGAGCCGCGGTCGACCGGGATCCCGATGCGCGTCGTCACCTGCCGCGCCGGCGCGTGCATCTGCCCGGCCTGCACGACCGTGCCGATGAAGGCGTAGTCGACGTCGGCCGGCGCGACACCGCCGCGCTCGAGGGCGGCGGTCGCAGCCGTGGCGCCGAGCTCGACCGCCGTGGCACCGGCGAGGTCGCCGCCGATCTTGCAGAACGGGGTGCGAGCGGCGCTGACGAGGACGGTGCGGGTCACGCGGAGGGCCTCCGAAGTCGGATCGAGCGGACCGCTGCAGGCTACCAGCCGATTGACAGGGGCCAGCCGGCTTGACACCCTGCGTGCATGCGCGGATTCCGCAACGAGGCGTGGTGGTGGTGCCAGCCCGGGCGGGATCCCGTGGTGCGCTGACCCGCACCGCCGATCCGATCCGCCCGGGCTCCCCGACGTGGGAGCCTTTTTCATGCCCTGAAACGAGCCGATGAACCCGACGACACCCCGACCCAAGAGCCCGCCCCGGCTGCGCCCCACCGTGCGTGAGCTGCCCGCGGACCTGCTCACGCCCGTCGGCGCGTACCTGCGGCTGCGCGACCTCGGCCCCGGCTTCCTGCTGGAGAGCGTCGAGGGCGGCCAGCAGGTCGGGCGCTACTCGTTCCTCGCCGCCGGCTGCGACCGCCTCGACCTGGACCTGACGGGCGACGACCCGTTCGGCCCGCTGCGCGCCGTGCTCGACGCCCAGCGCGGACTGGACCTGTCCGGCCTGCCGCCCTTCGCCGGCGGCGTCGTCGGGATGCTCGGGTACGACGCGATCCCGGTGTTCGAGCCGACGGTCCCGCTGCCGCCCGCGGAGGACGGCGGTCTGGAGCACCCCGCGTGCTTCCTGATCGCACCGGTGGTGGTCGCGTTCGACCACGTCCGCGCCACGGTGCAGGTCATCGCCCAGCCCGGCCACGAGGCGGAGGCCGATGCCGTCACGACGCGGCTGATGGGACCGCTGCCCGACGGCGTCCAGCCCGTGCCGCCCCTCGTCGACGGCGCGTCCGCCTACGCCGACCTCGATATGGACGAGTACGTGGAGCGCGTCGAGATCGGGAAGGACCACATCCGCAAGGGCGACGTCTTCCAGGTCGTGCTGTCGCAGCGCCACCGCCGGCGGACGCCGCGCAGCCCCGTCGCCATCTATCGCGCGCTGCGGGCCGTCAACCCGTCGCCGTACCTGTTCCTGGTCGACCTCGGCGACCTCGCGCTGATCGGCGCCTCGCCGGAGACGCACGTCGCGCTGTCCCGCGACGGCGTCGCGGAGCTCCGCCCGATCGCCGGCACGCGGCCGCGCGGCGACACGCCCGAGGCCGACGACGCGCTGGCGGACGACCTGATCGCCGACCCGAAGGAGCGCGCCGAGCACCAGATGCTCGTGGACCTCGCGCGCAACGACCTCTCCCGCGTGTGCGACCCGGGCACCGTCCGCCCGACCCGCCTGCTCGAGATCGAGCGCTACAGCCACGTCATGCACATCGTCTCGCGCGTCGAGGGCCGCCTGTCGGCGGGCGAGGACGCCTTCAGCCTGCTCGCCGCGACCTTCCCAGCCGGCACCGTGTCCGGCGCGCCGAAGGTCCGCGCCATGCAGATCATCAGCGCACTCGAGCCCCACCGCCGCGGGGCCTACGCGGGCGCGGTCGGCTACCTCGGCACGGACGGCACGCTGGACACCTGCATCGCCCTCCGCACCATCCAGCTGAGGGACGGCGTCGCCACGCTGCAGGCGGGGGCCGGCATCGTCGCCGACTCCGATCCCGAGGAGGAGCACCGCGAGTGCCTGCGCAAGATCGCCGCGCTCCAGCGCGCCGTGGACCTCGCCGACGCCGGGGGGTACGGCGCATGATCCGCGTGCTCCTGATCGACAACTTCGATTCGTTCACGTACAACCTCGCGCACGGCTTCAGCGAGGCGGGCGCCGACGAGGTGGTCGTGCGCCGCAACGACGCGATCACCGTCGCGGAGGCCGAGGCGCTCGCGCCGACGCACCTCGTCATCTCCCCCGGCCCCGGCACGCCGGACGAGACGGGGATCTCGGCCGCGCTGATCGAGCGCTTCGACGGCGCGATCCCGATCCTCGGCGTGTGCCTGGGGCACCAGCTGCTCGTCCAGATGCGCGGCGGGACGGTCGGCGCATCGCCCGAGCTCGTGCACGGCAAGGCCGACGAGGTCGTGCGCACCGATGACGACCCGCTGCTCGACATGCTCGAGCCGCGCTTCGCGGCCGGTCGCTACCACTCGCTGTGCGCGCACGAGCCCATTCCCGCCGAGTACGCCGTGACCGCCCGCGCCGACGACGGCACGGTGATGGCGATCCGCCACGTCGCGCACCCGACGCACGGGGTCCAGTTCCACCCGGAGAGCGTGCTCACCCCGGATGGGCAGCAGATGCTGGCCGCCTTCCTCGCCCTGGAGCCGGTCGCGTGACCACGCCGCTCCACGACGCGATGGTGCGCGCGCTGGCCGGCGAGGACCTCACGGAGATCGAGGCGCGCGACGCGCTCGACGTCGTCATGCGCGGCGACGCCACGCCCGCCCAGACCGCCGGCTTCCTGATCGCGCTGCGCGCCAAGGGCGAGACGCCGGCCGAGATCGCCGGCTGCGCGCGCACGCTGCGCGATCACGCGATCGCCGTGCGCCCCCGACGCGAGGACCTCGTCGACACCGCGGGCACCGGCGGCGATCACACGAACTCCTTCAACATCTCCACCGCGGCCGCCCTCGTCGCCGCCGCGGCCGGAGCCGGCGTCGCGAAGCACGGCAACCGCTCGATCTCGTCGAAGTCCGGCAGCGCGGACGTGCTCGAGGCGCTCGGCATCCCCGTCGAGATCCCCCACGCCGCAGTCGCCGCCATGATCGACGAGCACGGCTTCGGCTTCCTCTACGCGCCGAGCCACCACCCCGCCATGCGGCACGCGGGCCCGGTGCGGCGCGAGCTCGGCGTCCCGACGCTGATGAACCTGCTCGGCCCGCTCGCCAACCCGGTCGAGACGCCGTTCCAGATCATCGGCGTCAGCCGACCGGAGCTGGTCGTGCCGATGGCGGACGTGATGCGGATCCTCGGCGTGCGCCGCGCGCTCATCCTGCACGGGCACGGCGGCTTCGACGAGATCACGCCCTGCGGGCCGACGACGGTGGCGGACGTGACCCAGGACGGCGTGCGGACGTACGAGGTCGATCCGCGGGACCTCGGCATCGCCGCCGCCGCACCGGACGCGCTCACGGGCGACACGCCGGAGGTCAACGCCCGGATCATCGAGGACGTACTGGCCGGCGCCCCGGGCGCCCCGCGCGACGCCGTCCTCCTCAACGCGGCGGCCGCGCTGACCGTCTGCGGACGCGCCGACGACCTGCCCCAGGGAGTTGCGCAGGCGGCGGAGGCGATCGACACTGGCCGGGCACAGGCGACGTTGGGCGCCGTGCGGGAGGCGGCGCAGCGCGCCGCGGAAGGGACCGCGTAGAGATGGGCTACCTGCAGGAGATCGGGGCGTGGACGCAGCAGGAGGTGGCACGCCGCCGCCAGACCCGGCCCTTCGCGGGCGCGCTGCACGAGCCCGGCCGCGTCAAGGTGATCGCCGAGATCAAGCGCGCGTCGCCCAGCGAGGGGCCGATCGCACCGAGCGCGGACGCCGCCGAGGTCGCCCGCCGCTACGACGCCGACGGCGCCGCTGCGATCTCCGTGCTGACGAGCGCCAAGGACTTCGCCGGCTCGCTGCTGGACCTCGCGCGGGTCCGCCAGGTCACCGACCTGCCCCTGCTCTGCAAGGACTTCATGGTCGACCCGTACCAGGTCGTCGAGGCGCGGGCGCACGGCGCCGACGCGATCCTCGTCATCCTCGCGCTGGTCGAGGACTCGCTCGCGCGGGACCTGATCCAGGCCGCTGAGGACCACGAGATGGACGTGCTCTGCGAGGTGCACGACGAGGAGGAGCTGCGCCGCGCGCTCGTGCTCGGATGCCCCGTGATCGGCGTGAACGCCAGGAACCTGCAGACGCTGAAGGTCGACCCGACGCTCCAGCGCCAGCTGCTCGGCAGCGTGCCGGCCGGCTTCGTCAGCGTCGCCGAGTCCGGCGTGGCGTCGCGGGCCGACCTCGACGCGGCGGGCGCGGCCGGTGCCTCCGCCGCCCTCGTCGGCAGCGCGCTGATGCGCAACCCGGACCTGCTGCGGGAGCTGACGGCGTGACGATGGTCAAGATCTGCGGCATGACGCGCCCCGAGGACGTGGCCCAGGCCGTGGAGGCCGGCGCGGACATGGTGGGCTTCGTGCTCGTGCCGTGGTCGCCCCGCGCCGTCGACCTCGCGCAGGTGCGTGCGCTGCGCCGGCACGTCCCGCGCGGCGTCGAGGCGGTCGGCGTCCTCGCCGACGAGACGGTCGGCAGCGCCGCCCGCGTGCTCGAGGAGGCCGAGTTGGATCGCGTGCAGGTCTACGGCCCGCACGCGGCCGAGACCCGCGAACTGCTCGGCGCACGCGCGATCGTCGCGTGCCGCCTGCCCGCCGACGCCGTGGCCGACGACGATCCGGTGCTCGTCGATCGCGCGTTCGGCGACGAGCCGGACGCCGCGACGCTCGCCGCCCACTGGACCGCCGTGCGGGCGCTCGGACAGGCGGGACGGCACGTCATCCTCGCCGGCGCGCTCGACCCGGGCAACGTCGGCGATGCCATCGCCGCGGCGCGCCCGTGGGGCGTCGACGTCGCACGTGGCGTCGAGGCAACGCCCGGCATCAAGGACCACGATCGGGTCGCGGCGTTCATCGCCGCCGCCCGCAGGGAGCAGGCAGCATGAGCACCACCGAATCGACGCACGGCACGCCCGCCGATGCGTATCCGCCGGACGCGCTCGGACGGTTCGGCGACTTCGGCGGCCGGTTCGTCCCCGAGACCGTCATGGCCGCCCTCGACGAGCTCGAGGCGGCGATGGAGGAGGCGTTCGCCGACCCCGCGTTCCACGCGGAGCGTGCCCTGCTGGCGCGCGACTTCGTGGGCCGGCCGACGCCCCTCTACCTCGCCGAGCGCCTCACCGAGGACGTCGGGGGCGCGCGCCTCTGGCTCAAGCGCGAGGACCTCGCGCACACCGGCGCGCACAAGATCAACAACGCGCTCGGCCAGGCCCTGATCGCCAAGCGCCTCGGGAAGAAGCGCATCGTGGCGGAGACGGGGGCGGGCCAGCACGGCGTGGCGACGGCCACCGTCTGCGCGCGCTTCGGCATGCAGGCCGTCGTCTACATGGGCGAGGAGGACATGCGGCGACAGCGGCCCAACGTCGTCCGCATGCGGTTCCTCGGCGCCGAGGTCGTGCCCGTGACGAACGGCGCCGGCACGCTGAAGGACGCGCTCAACGACGCGATCCGCGACTGGATCGCCAACGTCGAGGACACGCACTACATGATCGGGACGGCCGCCGGCCCGCACCCCTACCCGTACCTCGTGCGCCGCCTCCAGGCCGTGATCGGCGAGGAGGCGCGGGTGCAGATGCTCGAGCGCGCGGGCCGCCTGCCCGACGCCGTCGTGGCCTGCGTCGGCGGTGGCTCGAACGCGATCGGCCTCTTCCACCCGTTCCGCGACGACCCGGTCCGCCTGGTCGGCGTCGAGGCGGGCGGCGACGGCGAGGACCTGCACGCCAAGTCGCTCAGCGGCGGCCGCGTGTCGATCCTGCACGGCTCCCGATCGTTCGTCCTCTGCGACGACGACGGCCAGGTCGTGGAGACACACTCGATCAGCGCCGGTCTCGACTACCCCGGCGTGGGCCCGGAGCACGCGGCGCTGCTCGCCTCCGGCCGCGCCGAGTACATCGGCGTCTCCGACGAGGCGTCGCTCGTCGCCTTCGATCGGCTCTGCCGCCTCGAGGGCATCATCCCCGCGCTCGAGTCCAGCCACGCGCTGGCGATGGCGCAGTGCATCGCGGCCGAGATCGGCCCGGGCGGCGACATCCTCGTCGGTCTGTCCGGCCGCGGCGACAAGGACGTCGACCAGATCGCCGAGCGGGTCGGCGCGTGAAGATCGACCGCCCCACGCTCGCCGTCTACCTGATGGCCGACGAGCAGGCGCCCGCGCTCGCCGAGGCCGCGGTGCGTGGCGGCGCGACGGTCATCGAGCTCGGAATCCCCTACTCGGACCCGCTCGCGGACGGCACGACGATCCAGCGCGCCGCGCAGGCGGCGCTCGACGCCGGCATCACCCCCCGGCGGGCGCTCGAGATCCTCGCGGAGATCGATCGGCGCGTCGACGTGCCGCTCGTGCCGATGACGTACGGGGCGATCGTCGAGGGCTACGGCGAGGAGGGCTTCTGCCGCGACGCGGCCGCCGCCGGCGCCGAGGGCCTGATCGTGGCGGACATCCCGCCGGAGGAGTCCGGCCGCCTGCGCGATGCGGCGACGGAGGCGGGCATCGACCTGATCCACCTCGTCGCCCCGACCTCGCGGCCCGAGCGGATCGACGCCGCCGCCGCCGCCAGCCGCGGGTTCGTCTACCTGGTCGCCGCGGTCGGCGTCACGGGCGCCCGCGAGAACCTCGACGGCCGCGTGGCGGAGCTGCTCCAGCGCACGCGCGAGGCGGCGGGTGACACCCCGATCCTCGGCGGCTTCGGCGTCTCCACCCGCGACCACGTGCAGGGCCTGATCGCCGCGGGCACCGACGGCGCGATCGTCGGCTCGGCGGCCATCGACGCGATCGAGCGCGGTGGCGCCGAGGCGCTCGAGGCGCTCGTGCGCGACCTCGCGGCCGGCCTCGAGCCGGCCTGAGCCGCGGCGCTACCCTGCGGTCGATGGCCCGCCGCATCGCCCTCGCGCTCGGCCTCGGGGTGCTCGCCGCCGTCTCGGCGGCCGTGCTCGCCCCGTCGGCCGCGGGACACGCCGTGCTGGTGTCCTCCGTCCCGGCCGACGACGCGATCGTGCGGGCGGCACCGCCCGTGATCGAGCTCGTCTTCTCCGAGCCCGTCGAAACGGTCGGCGCGGAGGTCAGCGTGATCGCGGCCGACGGCACGCGGATCGCGACCGACGCCCCTGTCGCGCGGGGACGCACGCTGTCCGTGGCCCCGACGGCCGACGTGCCGGAGGGCTCCGTGACCGTCGCCTGGTCGGCGCTCTCCGCCGACGGCCACCGCATCGACGGCGCCATCGGCTTCGCCGTGCGCGTGCGGTCCGAACCGGCCGCCGACGTCACGGCCGCCGTGGCCGCCGTCAGCGCCTCCACCGCGCCGCCGCGGGGTGCGAGCGCCGCGGCGAGCGCGGTGCGCGCCGCCCGCTTCGCCGCGATCGTGGCGCTCGTCGGCATCGTCACGGCGATGCTGGGGGTGTGGCTGCCCGCGCTGCGACGCGGCAAGGCGACGGAGGCGGTTGACGCAGCGGTGCGCCGCGGCCTCAGCCGTTTCGCCGTCGCCTGCGGCGGAGTGCTCGCGCTGGCCGCCCTCGCCTGGATACCCGTGGAGGCCTGGGCGAACGGGATCGGCGTGATGGACGCCCTCGGCCTCCGCCAGGGCTCGGTCGATCTGGCGATGCTGGCCCTCGGCCTGCTCGCCATCCCGCTCGCCGTACTGGGCATCCGCGGACGGCACGTCCCCGCGCTGCTCGGGCTGGCGCTCGCGGTCGTGTCGCTGGCGCTGCTGCCTGCCCTCGCGGGGCACCCGATCGGCGAAAGCCCGGCCTGGCCCTCCGTCCTCGTCGACTGGGCGCACGTGCTCGCCGCCGGGGTCTGGGGCGGCGGCGTGATCGCGCTCGCGGCCTCCGCACCCGCCCTGCTCGGCGCGACGACCCCGTCCGAGCGCGGGCCGATCGTGATCGCGGTGGTCCGCCGCTTCACGCGCCTCGCGCTGCTCGCCCTCGCCGTGCTCGTGGCGAGCGGCGTGACGGCCGCGCTCCTGTACGCGGAGTCGCTGCGCGCAGTGCCGGAGACCCGCTGGGGGCAGGTGCTGATCGCGAAGGTCGTCATCGTGGTGCTGGCGATCGTCGTCGCCGCCCTCGTCCGCCGCGGACGGCGGGGCTACGGATCCGCCGTCCGCGCCGAGGCGCTGCTGATCGTCACGGCGATCGCGCTGACCGGCGTCCTGACCGGGCTCTCCCCGACCCCGCCGGCCACGGCGGCGACCGGCGGTCCGCTCAGCGCCCAGACGCAGGCCGCGGGCATCATCCTCCAGCTCGACGTGTCCCCCGCGCGGGCGGGGGCGCCGAACGAGGTGCACCTGATCGCGATCGCCGCGGACGGCTCCCCCGCCGCCGGCGTGCGCGAGGGCGAGGTCGTCCTGTCGTCGCGCGGGAACGGCGTGCAGCGCCTGCCGGTGCGCCTGCAGCGCGCCGAGCGCGGCCACTGGATCGGGGCGGTGGTGATCCCCGCGCCGGGCGACTGGCGCGGCACGGGACGGGTGCGCGTCGGCGAGATCGGCGAGGTCATCGTCCGCGGCGCATTCAGGGTGATCCCGTCAGACGGGTAGCGGCCGTCATCGCTACCATGAGCGGCGTGCGAAGGGGACTGCGATGGAGCTGACGCTTTGGCAGGAGATCCTGTACGGCTGGATCCTGCTCACGGTCGTGCCCAAGCTGCTCGTCATCCCGGTCTGGCGCTGGATGTACGGGGCCATGAAGGCGACCGATGAGCAGGACGCGATCGACGCCGCCTGGCTCGCGTCGCTCGAATCCGGTGGCGCCGGCAGCGGGGGCAGCGGGGATCGCACGCGCCGCCCGCGGCGACCGCGGCGCGACCGCGACCCCAGCCGACGGCCGGGCGGCAGCACGGCGCTGCGCCCGACGCGGACGCCGCCGCGGACCGACGCCCGCGCCCGGCGCATGCCGCGCATCGCCGTCGCACGGTGACCGACGCGCTGCGCGCGCTGCTCGACGACCTCGCCGCAACGCCCACCCCGGTGGACCTCGCCAACCCGTTTCGCGACGCCGCGGCCGATCTCGACCGGCCCGACGCGGCGGCGACACGGCGGGCGAACGCGGCGGCGTACCTGACCGCGCGCGATCGCCCGGCGGCGCTGCTCGTGGGCGAGGCGATGGGCTGGCGCGGCGGGCGCTTCAGCGGCATCGCGTTCACCAGCGAACGGCAGCTGCAGACGTGGGGCCCGCCCTACGCCCCGTCGTCGCTGCGTGACGGCGGCTGGACCGAGAGCTCAGCCACGATCATCCACGGCGTCCTCGACGAGGTGGGCCTCGAGGAGCGCGTCGCGCTCTGGAACACGGTGCCCTTCCATCCGCACCCGGCCGGCCGTCCCCTCGCCAACCGCGCACCCCGTACGGGCGAGATCGCGCTTGGCCGGCCCTTCCTCGAGCGCGTGATCGAGCTCCTCCGCCCGGCGCGCGTCATCGCCGTCGGCCGCGTCGCGGAGCGCACGCTGGGCGACCTCGCCGAGGGCTGCGTGCGCCATCCCGCCCAGGGCGGCGCCACGGCGTGCCGCGACGGGCTCCGGGCGCTGCTCGGCTGACCGCGGCTAGGA
>JAUMCA010000134.1:0-9958 GCA_032119475.1 Thermoleophilia bacterium
GGGGAAAGCGACGCCACGCCGGAGGCGCGGCGTCGTGCCGCGCACGGAGCCGCCCACGCGCGGAGCGTGTGGGCGGTTGCGGCTCCGTGCGCATTTCGTGGCGCGGTGAGCGCCGAAGGCGCTCGCCGCACCCGACATCGACAGGGGGAAAACGACGCCACGCCGGAGGCGCGGCGGAGTGCCGCGTACGGAGCCGCCCACGCGCGGAGCGTGTGGGTGGTTGCGGCTCCGTGCGCATTTCGTGGCGCGGTGACTCAATGGGGCGGGGTGTCGCGAAGGGGTCAGACCGGAATGCGACACGGCCGACGCGCACATAGACCGCATCCGTCAGCGCCGTGTCGCATTCCGGTCTGACCCCTTCGCGACACCCCGCCCCATTGAGTCACCCCATTCGTAGCCCCCCTCACCCAAGCCTCCCGAGACCCGCGGGTATACTCGGTCACGTGCCCGGAAGGCCTGTGCGAGGCCTGTGACGGGTAGACGAGACCGTGGAGACGCCGACGCCCCCACCTGACGACGCCGCCGGGCGGGAGGATCCGATCGTCCCGGACGTGCCCGACGTGCCGTCGGTGCCCGTCGAGCCGCCGACGCCGGTCGTGCCGGTCGCGCCCGATGTGCCGGCCGAGCCGGCGGAGCCCGCCACGCCCGCGGTGCCGGCCGAGCCGGTCGTACCCGACGCCCCGATCCCGCCTGACGTGCCCGCGCCGGACCCGCCGGCGTCGCCGGACCCCGTAGCGGCCCAGCCGGTCCGCAAGATGACGGTGCACCGCGCCGACGGCGCTGCGGCGGAGGAGGGCGCCGTCGCGGTCGCCGCCCCGGCCGGCGGCGGAGGCGGCGGTGGACGCCCGACGATGCGCGTCTACGCGGCCGAGCAGGGGCTCCCGAGGCGCCGTCGTCGCTGGCCCAGGGTCGTCGGCATCATCGCCGCCATCCTCGTCATCGCCGGCCTCGGCGCCGGCGGCTACGCGTACTGGTACCTCGAGGACACCGTCTCCGCGATCACGGAGACGAAGGACGAGAGGCAGCAGGATGCGCAGGCCGACCTCGACGTGCCGCTGCCGGACCAGCCGATCACGGCGCTCGTCGTCGGCGAGGACCGCCGGCCGGGTCAGGGTCCCGGGCGCTCCGACACGCTGATGCTGGTGCGGGTCGATCCGCGCACGCAGTCGATCGCGATGATGTCCTTCCCGCGCGACCTGATCGTGGACGTCCCCGGCTACGGGCGCCGTCCGATCAACGAGGCGTACGAGATCGGCCAGGAGCCGCTGTCGCTGGCGACGGTCAAGGAGCTCACCGGCGTCTCCGTCAACTACCTGATCCCGATCGACTTCAGGGCGTTCCAGCGCATCGTCGGCACCTTCGGCGGCGTCTGGCTCCCGGTGGACCGCCGCTACTACAACAAGAACGACGGCTCGGCGGCGAACAACTACGCGGATATCGATATCCAGCCCGGCTACCAGCTCGTCCGCGGACGCGATGCGCTGGCCTTCGCGCGGTACCGCCACACCGACTCGGACGTCGTCCGCATGGCGCGCCAGCAGGTCTTCGTGCGCGAGTTCAAGAAGCGCGTGGACCGCTGGGGCGCGGCGACGCGCATCATCGAGCTCGTGTCGATCCTCCGCGACAACCTCAAGGTGCTCGGCTCGAACAAGCGGAACGCGGACGCCCGCCTGCTGCTCGACTACGGCCGCCTCGTGGCCAGCATCCCGCGCGACAACATGGTGCAGGTGCGCATCGAGGACACATCGCCCTCCGCCACCTACGAGGGCAAGATCGAGGCGTCGCCCGAGACGGTCCAGGCGGCGGTCAACGAGTTCCTGCGCCCGGACCTCGAGTCGGGCGAGGCGATCGCCGACCGCGACGTCGCGAAGAGCACGGGGAAGAAGAAGCAGGCGAAGCCGACGTACGATCCGGCGAAGGCGCCGGTCGAGGTGCGCAACGGCAACGGCACGCCGGCCGCCGCCGCCGACGCCGCGTGGCAGCTCGTCGAGAACGGGTGGAAGCTCGCCCAGAGCGCCGGCGACTCCGTCGTCCCGTATCTCACCACGACCGTCTACTACGACGAGTCGTCGGCGGGCTCAGAGGCCGCCTCGAAGGCGATCGCGGAGGCGTTCGGCGCCGACTCGGAGGTGAAGCCGCTGACCGCGGCCGCGCGCACCGAGATCGAGCAGAGCGGCGTCCCGATCAAGACGCCGATCGTGGTGGTGGTCGGCAAGACGTACATCGGCGACCTCGCGCCGCCGAAGGTCCCCGTCCTCCCCGAGAAGGAGGAGGCGCAGATCGCGCGCGACCCGAAGCGCGACCTGCCGATGTGGCGCGAGGCCGAGCGCAAGGCCGGGTTCACGCTGTGGATGCCGACGGTCGTGTACGCCGGCGCGCAGACCCGGGATCCGCTCCACTCGAGCCAGCCGCCGTACCGCGTGTACAAGTCCGGTGGCCACAAGGCCGTCTACGTGACGTACTCGGCGGACGCCTACGACCAGGTGTTCGGCGTGCAGGCCATGGACTGGAACGATCCGCCGATCCTGGAGGGCCCGACCGCGACCCGCGAGTACAAGGGGCGAACGCTGCTCCTGTACTTCAACGGGTCTAGACTCCAGCGCGTGGCGTGGAAGGAGGACGGCATCGCGTACTGGATCGAGAACTCGCTGACGGGGCGCATCCCCAACTCGGCGATGATCGCCATGGCGAAGTCGGCCCGCCCGGTGAGCGGGTGAGCAAGCCGGAGGCCGTCGGCGTCATCGGCGTCGGCTACGTCGGGCTCGTCACCGCCGCGTGCCTCGCGGACCTCGGGCATCCCGTCGTCTGCCGCGACATCTCCCCGGAGCGCATCGCGATGCTGCAGCGCGGCGAGGTGCCGATCCACGAGCCCGGTGTCCCGGAGCTGCTCCAGCGCAACGCGGAGCGCCTGCGCTTCACGCTCGACATGGAGGACGTGTTCGAGGAGGCGCGGATCGCGATCATCTGCGTCGACACGCCGCCGACGCCGTCCGGCGACGCGGACCTCTCGCGCGTGGAGGCCGTCATCGACGCCCTTCCGAAGAGCGCGGAGGGCGCGATCCTCGCGATGAAGTCGACGGTGCCGGTCGGCACGGGCCGCCGCATCCGCTCGACGCTCGACGCCGGTGGTCGCGAGGACGTCGGGTACGTCTCGAACCCCGAGTTCCTGCGCGAGGGGTCCGCCGTGGCGGACTTCCGCGAGCCCGACCGCGTCGTCGTCGGCGGCGATCGCCCCGACGACGTGCAGCGCGTGGCCCGGCTCTACCAGGATCTGCAGGCCCCGATCGTGACGACGGACGTCGCCTCCGCCGAGATGATCAAGCTCGCGTCGAACGCCTTCCTCGCCACGAAGATCTCGTTCGTCAACGAGATCGCCAACGTCTGCGAGCGCGTCGGCGCCGACGTCGAGGAGGTGGCGCGGGGGATGGGCATGGACGCCCGCATCGGGCAGAGCTTCCTGCGGCCCGGCATCGGCTACGGCGGCTCGTGCTTCCCCAAGGACGTCACGGCGCTCAAGCAGCTGGCCGGCAACACCGGCTACTCGTTCCAGCTGCTGGCCAGCGTGATCGAGGTCAACGAGCTCCAGAAGCGCCGGGTGATCGGCAAGCTCGAGGACCGGCTCGGCGACCTGCGCGGTCGCCGGATCGCGCTGCTCGGCCTGGCCTTCAAGCCGCACACCGACGACATGCGCGAGGCGTCGAGCATCGTGCTCGCCGCGCGCCTGGTCGCCGAGGGAGCCGAGGTCGTCGCGTACGACCCGGTCGCCGGCGAGCGCGCCCGCGGCGTCCTCCCCGACAGCGTGGAGATCGCCGATTCGGTGGCCGCGGCGATCGCCGACGCGGACGCCCTCGTGATCGTCACCGAGTGGCCCGAGTTCCGCGGCATCCTCGATCCGTCGATCCGCGACGCGATGCGCGTCCCGCTGATCGTCGACGGCCGCAACCTGCTCGACCCCGCCGAGGCCGCGGCGGCCGGATTCGCCTACGTCCCCATCGGTCGCGCGGAGCGCGATCCGGAGCGCGAGCCGACCGAGGCATGATCGCCGTCGTGCTCGTCGGCGGCGAGGGCACCCGCCTGCGCCCGCTCACCCTCGATGCCCCCAAGCCGGTGCTGCCGATCGGCGGCGTGCCGTTCGTGTCCCTGCTGCTCGACCGCCTCGCGGCGGCGGGCGTGACGCGCGTGATCCTGTCCTGCGGCTACCTCCCGGACCACCTGCGCGCCGGGATCGGCGAGCCGCCGGCCGGCGTGACGGTCGACGTGGTCGTCGAGGACGAGCCGCTCGGCACCGCCGGCGCGATCCGCTACGCGGCGCTGGCCGGCGGCGTCGACGGGACCTTCCTCGCCCTCAACGGCGACGTCCTCGGCGACGCGGATCTCGCGGGGCACGTCGCCGAGCACCACGCCCGCGGCGCGCGCGCCTCGCTCGGCCTCACGCCGGTCGACGACCCCACCCGCTTCGGCGTGGTGGTCCACGACGCCGACGGTCGCGTCGAGCGCTTCGTCGAGAAGCCGCCGACGGCGGACGGGCTCGGGCCGGCGCCGTGGTGGGTCAACGCCGGCGTGTACGTCCTCGAGCCGTCCGTGCTGGACCTCGTGCCGTCCGACCGCATGGTCTCGATCGAGCGCGAGGTGTTCCCGGCGCTCGTCGGCGACGGGCTGTTCGCGCACCACCTGGAGGGGTACTGGCGCGACATCGGCACCCTGGAGAGCTTCCTGTCGGCCAACGCCGACGCGATCGCCGGGCGCGTCCGCTGCCGCCTGGACGGCGCGGCCGACGCGTGCGTCGTCGATCCGTCGGCCGCCGTCGATCCCGGCGCGCGCCTCGTCGGTCCCGTGCGGATCTGCGCCGGCGCGGTCATCGCCGCCGGGGCGGAGGTGGGTCCCGACGTCGTCGTGGGAGCGCATGCGCGCATCGACGCCGACGCCCGCGTGCGCAGCGCCGTGCTGCTCGACGGCGCGCACGTCGCCACGGCCGCGCAGGTGGAGCGCAGCGTCGTCGGCCGCGGCGCCGTGGTGGGCGAGCGCGCCCGGCTCCTGGACTGCGCGCTCGGCACGGACGAGGCAGCTGCGGCGGGCGAGGTCCTGCGCGACGCGCGGAGGCCGGGCTGATGGCGCCGGCCACGATGCTCGAGCAGGCGCTCGACTTCCCCCGCCAGATCAACGCGGGCCTGGACGCCGCGATGGCCTACGTCGCCCCGGCGGCGCCGCCGACCGCGGTCGCGCTGTGCGGCCTCGGCGGCTCCGCAGCGGGTGGCCGCCTCCTGGCGGCGCTGTTCGCGGACCGGCTGGCCGTCCCGATCGTCGCCGTGGACACCACCGAGCTGCCCGGCTGGGTCGGGGCCGACACGCTCGTCGTCTGCACGTCGTACTCCGGCGCGACGGCCGAGACGCTGTCCCTCTGGGACCAGGCCGGCGCCCGCGGCGCCCAGCGCGTCGCCGTCACCGCTGGCGGGCCGCTGGCGGACCTCGCCGGCGCGGACGGCGCGCAGCGCGTGGTGGTCGAGGGCGGCTTCCAGCCGCGCGGTGCGCTCGGACTGCTGCTCGGAGCGCTGACCGGCGTGCTGACCCGCGCCAAGGCGACTCCGGGCGCATCGGGTGCGCTCGCCGCCGCCGTGCCGCAACTCCAGATGGCGGCGCTTCGCGCGCTCCAGGACCCCGGCGCGGCGCAGGCGGACGCCCAGCGGCTCGCCGGTCGCACCATCGTGCTCTACGGGTCCGGCGCGCGGGCGGCCGCGGCGCTGCGGCTCAAGAACCAGTTCAACGAGAACGCCAAGGTCGCGGCCTTCGCCGCCGCCATGCCGGAGATGGCGCACAACGAGATCCTCGGCTGGATCGGCACGCAGCGGCAGGGCGGGGCCGCGGCCGCGATCTTCCTGCGCGACAGTGCCGAGCCGCCGGCGGCCGCCGCGCTCCACGACCGCCTGCAGGAGCTCGTCGCCGGGGATGTCGACACGGTGCTCGAGTGGCGCGGCGCGGGGGAGGACGAGCTCGAGCGCACGCTGGCCCTGCTCGTGCACGGCGACGTGGTGTCGTGCCGCCTCGCCGAGGTGGAGGGCGTCGACGCGCTCGACATCGCGCGCCTCACGGCGCTCAAGGCCCCGCCGAAGTAGCCTGTCGGGGATGAGCGCCCCGCACGACGTCCGCGACCTCGCACTCGCTCCCGACGGCGTGCGGCGCATCGCGTGGGCGGCGCGGGACATGCCCGTCGTGCGCGGGATCCGCGAGCGCTTCGTCGCCGATCAGCCGCTCAAGGGCATGCGCGTCGGGGCGTGCCTGCACATCACCGCGGAGACGGCGAACCTGCTGCGCACCCTGCAGGCCGGCGGCGCCGACGTCGTCGCCTGCGCCTCGAACCCGCTCTCCACGCAGGACGACGTCGCGGCCGCCCTCGTCGCCGACGACGGCATTCCCGTCCACGCGATGCGCGGGGAGGACGACGACACGTACTACCGCCACATCATGGCCGTCGTCGACCATCGTCCCCATCTCGTGCTGGACGACGGGGCGGACCTGATCGGCGTGATCCACGCGACGCGGCGCGAGCTCCTCGACACGGTGCTCGCCGCCACGGAGGAGACGACGACCGGCGTCCTGCGCCTGCGCGCGATGGAGGCCGACGGCGTCCTCGGCATCCCGGTCATCGCCATCAACGAGGCGCAGACGAAGCACCTCTTCGACAACCGCTACGGCACCGGGCAGAGCACGCTGGACGGCATCCTGCGCACGACGAACGTCCTGCTCGCGGGCAGCGTCATCGTGGTCGCCGGCTACGGCTGGTGCGGCCGCGGGATCGCCGAGCGCGCTCGCGGCATGGGGGCCAGCGTGATCGTGCTCGAGGTCGACCCGATGCGCGGGCTGCAGGCCGCGATGGACGGGTTCCGCGTGATGCCGGCGGCGGAGGCGGCTCCGCTCGGCGACATCTTCTGCACCGCCACCGGGGACCGCGACGTCCTGCGCGGCGAGCACTTCGATGCCATGCGCGACGGCGCGCTGATCGCGAACGCCGGCCACTTCAACGTCGAGATCGACGTGCCGGCGCTCCGCGCGCGGGCCGTGGACACGAGCGAGCCGCGGCCCGGCGTCACCGCGTTCCGCATGGCCGACGGGCGCACCCTGCACCTGCTGGCGGAGGGGCGGCTCGTCAACCTCGCGGCCGCCGACGGCCATCCCGCGTCGGTGATGGACATGAGCTTCGCGAACCAGGCCCTCAGCGCCGCGTACGTCGTGCGCCACGCCGAGGGCCTCGAGCAGCGGGTGTACGTCGTGCCGCCTGAGATCGACGACGAGGTCGCACGCCTCAAGCTGGAGGCGCTCGGGCTCTCGCTCGACACGCTGTCGCCGGACCAGGAGCGCTACCTGCGCACCTGGAACGAGGGCACCTAGCCTGCTCGAGCCGCGCGACATCATCCGGCTCGAGGACGATGCCGTGGTCATCCTCGACCAGACGCGGCTCCCCGCGGCGCGGGTCGAGCGCCGCTGCACCACGGTCCCCGAGCTGGTCGAGGCGATCCGCGTCCTCGCCATCCGCGGTGCGCCCGCGCTCGGCGTGGCGGGTGCGATGGGCGTGGCGCTCGCCGCCAGTCGCGCACCGGACGACGACTTCGCCCGCGCGGTCGCCCGCGACGCGTCGGTGATCGCCGCGGCGCGCCCCACCGCCGTCAACCTCGCCGTGGGCGTCCGCGCCGCGCTGGCTGCCGGCCATGGCCTCGAGCCCGCGCCGGCGCGGGACGCGTACCGCACGGCGGCGGAGCGCTTCCACGGGGACGAGGTCGACCGCTGCCGTCGCATCGGCGGACACGGGGCCGCGCTGTTCCCGGCGGACGCCCGCATCTGCACCGTCTGCAACGCCGGTGCGCTCGCGACCGGGGGCTACGGCACGGCCCTGGGCGTCATCCGGCGCCTCCACGACGACGGCGCGCGCCCGACCGTGTGGGTGCCGGAGACCCGGCCGCTCCTCCAGGGCGCGCGGCTGACGGCGTGGGAGCTCGCGACGACCGGCGTGCCGCACCACGTCCTGCCCGACGGCGCCGTGGCGAGCCGCTTCGGGCTGGGGCTCGTCGACGGCGTCGTGGTCGGCGCGGATCGGATCGCCGCCAACGGCGACACGGCCAACAAGGTCGGCACCTACGCGCTCGCGGTGCTCGCCCGGCACCACGGCGTCCCGTTCTACGTCGCCGCGCCCCGCACGACCATCGACGCGGCGACCGCGACGGGCGCGGACATCCCCATCGAGGAGCGCCCGCGCGACGAGGTCGCCGGCGAGGGCACGGTGCCGGAGGACAGCCCCGTGGTGAATCCGGCGTTCGACGTCACGCCGGCCGCGCTGATCGACGCGATCATCACCGAGGACGGCGTCGTCCGGCCCCCGTTCGCCTTCGACGTGTGATCCGCCGAGCGCTCCGCGTGCCGGCGGCGCGGTGACGCTCACGCGGTGGATCCGCTGCGCCTCCTCGCCGACCAGCGCTGCGTGGCCTGCGACGACCCCGGGACGCTGCTCTGCCCGGCGTGCCGTTCGGGCTTGCCGTGGCTGCGCGGCCCGCTGTGCCCGCGCTGCGGCGAGCCCGGGCCACCCGATCGCCTCCGCTGCCCGGTCTGCGAGCGCCTCGGCCGCGCGGTGCGCTCCGCGCGCACGGCGATCGCGCTGGACGGGACGGGGGCGGCGATCGTGCGCGCGTGGAAGGACGGCGCCCGCCATCCGGTCGCGGGCCTCGCCGCCGCCCTCGTAGCCGCGGCCGTGCCGCCTCCGGCCGTGGACGTGATCGTCGCCGTGCCACCGGCGCGCGATCGCGCCGCCTGGCGCGGGGTGGACGGACCGCAGGCGCTGGCCGGCGTGCTCGCCACGCGCTGGCGGCTCCCGCTGCTCCGCGGTGCCCTCGAACGCGTCGACGATCGCCCGCAGCGCGGGCTCTCGCGCAGTGCGCGCCAGCGGCGGGCACGCGGCCTGTACCGCGCGGTCGCACCGGTCGCCGGCCGTGTCCTGCTCGTCGACGACGTCCTCACGACCGGCGCGACGGCGGCCGCCTGCACCCGTCGTCTGCGGCGCGCCGGCGCCCGCTCCGTCGACGTCGTGACGCTGGCCCGGGTTGTGACGGCATCGTGACATCGGCCGTCTGTTCACGTCCGATCCCGGGGAGTAGAGTGAGTCCACAGTCGAATCGGAGGTGACCCAGATGAAGGTCAGGGTGCACGCACGACACGTCGACGTTTCGCCCGCGATCAGGGCGATGGCGGAGGAGAAGCTCGCCTCGGTGGCGCGGCTCCTCCCGCCCGACGCGGTGGCCGACGTGGAGTTCTCGGAGGAGCGCAACCCGCGCATCCGGGACTCCCACATCGCCGAGATCACGATCGTCGTCCGCGGCCGCGTGCTGCGCGCTCGCGCGGCGGGGTCGGCGTTCCGCGAGGCGATCTGCCACGCCGTCCGCAACGTCCGTCAAGAGGCATCCGACCTGCATCACCGCCGCCGGGCGCACCCGCACCGGCTGCCGAAGGCGGCGTAGGAACCCGAGCGGGGTTCGATTCCCAGGGTCAGATGCGTTTGCGCCAGGTCGGGGCACGGCGCTCGCTGAGGCGACACCGACCCGTGCCGGCGTGGCGCAAACGCGTCTGACCCCTTCTTCCGGGTGGCGGGGAGAGGTGATCGGGGACAGTGCCACTCTCGCGCCGGTGCGCGGTCCTGTGGCCGCTCCTGTCCGCCGTGACGAAGGGGTCAGACCTCTTCGGTACACCGCGGCTCGGCGGTCTTGTCCACGGCGAACGTCGACCGCCGCGATGCCCCGAAGACGTCTGACCCTGGGGCCGGAACCCCGCCGGGTTCTACGCCTCGAGCCCGAGCCGGCCGCGACACGCGAGCCGGACGCCCTCGACGGGCGACTCGGTGAACCAGGACAGGGCTCCGGGCTCCACCACGGGGGCGCGGACGAGGGCGTCGAAGGCGGTCAGGGCGCGGCGCACGTCGTCC